>JAAYXQ010000163.1 GCA_012515825.1 Fibrobacter sp. | reverse complement strand
GGAAATAATTTTCCTGGCACATATATTTTTTTTGAATTTAAAAAAGGCTTATGAAGAGAATTCATTTTATACCATCGCTTTTCCTACGGCCCATTACAGGCACAGGTTCTAGGGGTTCCATAACGACTTCGTTGGTCTCAGCCACGCCATTCAGCAGCAGCACCCCCAAGCATCAAATATTTCAAAGGTCTCTTTAAAAATGGATCTTTAGAGGTGACCTGAAGCGAAATACCTGCACTTTCAATCGTTAAGGTAGTAAATAAAGACTCTCCTCCATGTGAGCCCACTTTTTTTTCTTCAAAAAAATGAAACTATATCGCCCATATAACTCTATAGAGTCTAATTATGCGTTTATCTCCTATTATGTTTATAATCACACTCCATAAAATCCTATTCTCATTTTTATTCTGCATTAGAAAAAAATGATATTCAAAAGGGCATTATTTTTTGATAAAAAGGAACTCATTAAGTTATATTTATTGGCAATATTGTTCTCTTTTCAAAGAAAGGTTTTTATGGATTGGACTCAATTTACCACATTATCAGAACCACAAATGAATTCGATCTGGAATTTTAACTGTAAAGACCCTTTTTCTTTCTTAGGAATTCATCCCATCGAAACTGATTTGGGGATTAAAACAGTAATCAGAACTTATCAGCCACAAGCTGCCTTCATTCATGGAGAATCACTAGATGGTTCTATGGAATTTGATTTTGTGAAAGTAGCAGACACTGGTTTTTTTGAAGCGGCTCTTGATATTGAATATGAACCGTTTCTTTATAAACTTCATATTAAGCAATATGATGGCAATACTTATACCATCACAGATCCTTATGCCTTTATTCCTGTTCTTTCAGAATACGATCGCTATTTAATTTCTGTGGGCACCCATTATGAGCTTTATCGCAAACTGGGAGCAAATATTGTAGAGCACCAAGATGTCATTGGAATTCAATTTGCCGTTTGGGCTCCGAATGCAAGGCATGTCGCTGTCGTTGGTAATTTTAATACTTGGGACGGGCGCCGTCACCCTATGCGAATGCTAGGCTCTTCTGGAATTTGGGAAATTTTCATTCCTCATCTTAGAGAAAATGAACTTTATCGATTTGAGATTCATGGGCCCGATGGCACTTTACATACAAAAATTGACCCGCTCGCCAAACTCAGTGAACTTCGCCCAGCAACGGCCTCTATCACCACTCATTTAGATGGTTACGAATGGAATGATAAACTCTATATGGATACGCATTACGCGACTCGAGTTTTCGGTTCTCCAATGAACATCTACGAAGTGCATGCTGGCTCTTGGAAAAGAGATCCTTCAAACCCAGATCGATTCTTATCTTGGGATGAACTCGCTGATCAATTAATTCCTTACTTAAAAGAAATGAATTATACTCATGTTGAGTTTATGCCTATCGCAGAGCACCCCTTAGATGAATCTTGGGGATATCAAGTAACAGGTTATTTTTCTCCAACGAGTCGTTATGGGACTCCAGACCAATTCCGTCGTTTTGTGGATCTCTGCCATCAAAATGAAATTGGAGTGATTCTTGATTGGGTCCCTGCCCATTTTCCTAAAGACGCCCATGCGTTAGGTCGATTTGATGGAACCGCTTGTTATGAACATGCAGACCCACGTCAAGGAGAACATCCTCATTGGGGAACTTTCATTTTCAACTTAGCTCGTAAAGAAGTCTCTAACTTTTTGATCTCAAACGCCATGTACTGGTTGCGTGAATTCCACTGTGACGGTCTTCGTGTCGATGCTGTAGCCAGTATGTTATACCTTGATTACGGTAAAGAGAATGGCGGCTGGGTTCCAAATAAAGATGGTGGTAACATCAACTATGAGACGATGGAATTTCTAAAGCATTTGAATAGTATTATGGGTAAATTAACACCTCATGCCATTCTTATTGCAGAAGAATCCACAAGCTTTCCGTGCATTACAAGGCCTCCAGAACGAGGTGGACTTGGCTTCCATTATAAGTGGAACATGGGATGGATGAATGACTTTTTAAGCTACATTGAGCACGAACCGATTCACCGCAAATACCATCATAATAAGCTAACCTTTAGTATGATTTATGCTTATTCTGAAAACTTTATTCAGGTCTTTAGTCATGATGAAGTTGTTCATGGTAAAGGGAGCATGCTTGCTAAAATGCCTGGCGATCACTGGCAAAAATTCGCTAATTTGCGTTTAACATACGCCTTTATGTACGCTCATCCAGGGAAAAAACTCAATTTTATGGGTAATGATTTTGGGCAATTCCGTGAATGGAATGAGAAACTATCTCTTGATTGGCATTTATTGAGCTGGGAACCTCATGGTAAGTTACATGGAATGGTTCGTATTTTAAATGATGTCTATAAAAAAGAATCTGCATTTTGGGAAGTCGATCATCATCAAGATGGTTTTGAATGGATCTGGTGTGACGATGCGGATAATTCCATTGTAAGCTTTGTTCGAAAAGATGCACGAGGCAATCATATTTTATGTGTATTTAACTTCACCCCCGTTCCAAGAGCTCCATATCGTATTGGAACCTCTGCAAGAGGAGTTTGGAAAGAAATTTTCAATTCTGATGCTAGTTTATTTGGCGGAAGCAATCTTGGTAATTTGGGTCAAGTTTCCACACAAGATATCCCTTGGCAAAATAGACCTTGGTCTATTGAGATACAATTACCTCCTCTCGCTGCCGTTTACTTTAAGTTAGAACGTTAAGTTTTAGGCCTAGAGCCTAACTTAACATTTTTGAATAAATACAAAAAATGCCGCCAATGATTTGGCGGCATTTTGTTTTATAACTGTTTATTTTTTTGAAGCAAGTTTTTCTATAGCCACTGCTTTTGATTTTATAAAATCAGACTTGCCAGAGCCTAATTTTGGAAGAACGTCGAGTTTAATATAAAAAGAAGGTTGCATTAATGGAGGTAATTTCACAGACTTCACCTTTTCTCTGACAAGCTCTTCTGTAGCTTCTTCTCCAGCAAAAAGAAGAACTATACTTTCACCCTTGACTGGATCTGGCACAGAGACAGTACAAAAATCTATGCCATCTAATACCATCGATTCAGAGATTTTAAACTCAATGGAACCTAAGCTAACCATTTCTCCACCGAGTTTTGCAAAACGGCTATAGCGGTCAACAATAGTTAAAAAACCATCTTGATCCACATGCCCTTTATCTCCTGTTTTATACCAGCGACGCCCATCAATAATAGTGATTGCTTGTGCTGTTCTTTCAGGATCATTTAAGTAGCCTCTCATAATTTGAGCGCCACCAATTAAAATTAATCCATCTTCACCAATAGGAAGTTCTTCCATTGTATCTGGATCTACGATTCTAAATTGAGTACCAGGTAAAGGAGCTCCTACAGTCCCTGGTTTATTTCCCTGTTGAACTGTTTGATAATCTTCTAAAAGAGTATCTAAAGTATTTACTGCAGCCACAGGCGTTGTTTCTGTAGTACCAAAGCCCTCATAAATTTCTTTTTGGAACTTAGTACGATAAAGCGTACGCAATTCTTCCCTAATTTTTTCTGCTCCAGCCCAAACTGCACGTACAGAAGCAAACATCAAAGGATGAACATAGCGATTGGTGCCCCACATACGAAGGAAAGTACCTGTACCTACCATAATAGTGACCTTAAATTCAGCACAGATTCGACCTATCATCTTTGCATCTGTTGGATCAGGATATGCAACCACAGGAACGCCTTCCACAATACACATCATAGAAGTAATAGAGAAACCAAAAGCATGGAACAGAGGTAATACACCAAGCATCACATCATCGGATCCTGGATTTAGAACACTCATACACTGTTTAATATTTCCCATTAAATTAAAATGAGTTAATTCAACACCTTTAGGGTTTCCTTCGGAACCTGAGCTAAATAAAATAGAAGCGACATCATCCATGGAGACCTTTCTAAAATCCCAGAATTCAATCCACCATGCAGGTAAAAGTCTTGCTCGAAGGAAATTTCGAACTAAAGAGACCTTTGATAATTCGGCTTTAAGATCTTCCATATATAAAATCTTATAGCCTTCTAAAAGTGGTGTTAAGTCAAGGCCTCTTTCAGTCAATTTTGCCACAAAAGCTTTTGCCGTAATAATCGTTTTTACTCCGCCTTGATCACAGCAATACTTCATTGTCATGACAGGACTTGTATAGTTTAGATTAATTACCGTTTTCGCTTTAATAAGGCAAGCTAGATTAGCAATAATTCCAGGGGCTGTTGGAGGAACCAAGATGGCAATTCTTTTTTCACCTGGTGTTTTTTTATCGATCATTTTTCCAAAAGTTAAACCAGCCGCCGCAAGCGATGTTCCAGAAAAATGATTCCCATCAGGGC
>JAAYXQ010000162.1 GCA_012515825.1 Fibrobacter sp. | reverse complement strand
TTCTACGGACTCACTAAGATTTTTGTCGTTAAAAGTGTCTTTCATGACACAAATCACCTCCTGTCTACATCATAACAGGGGCATAAACAGAAAGGTATTTCGATATTATGTGAATGGTTAAATATAAAAATGTTAATTTCTTATGGCGGATTATATTTAGCCTTTTTGATTTGTGATCCTTGCATAAAAGATTTATGTGATATTTGAAAAAACTCTTCAAGAGAATATAACAAAGTTCCTGAAAAAATGGAATCAACAAATTTCATAGAGGATGTACAAGAATCTTCAAGCAAACCAAGCCAGAGCTTTTTGTGATCTAAAAATAGTTCTTTCCAAGAATAGAGGGTAGAAACAGATATACTGTATTTGTCACATATATCTGTCACCGTAAGTGATTTGCTGAAATAATCCATCAGCACTGCAATAATGAAAAGAAAGCTGTAGCATCTGTATGGTATTATTGATTCCGGAAGTATTGCATGAGTATGTCCGCAAGATGAACATTGGTATCTTGTAACAGTAATTTGATAGGATATAACACAGCCATTTTCATAAGATACAAGATATCTATTGTAGTCAGAATGCCTTTTCCAGTCAGGATGTTTAGTATTGCAACAAGGGCATTTATACTCCGATATCTTGAACCCCGACATGGATTTAAGAAAAAATCATTAGCTGAAATATTTTTTAAATTTATCTTGCAGAACAGCTTAAAAACTCTTATCATTATATTGTACCTTTGATGTTATTTTTAATAGCATCGAGAGAAAGAGAAAGAGTTACTGTGGTAGGGGCTTCTTTCTCTTTTTGCTATATTTAACACTATAAGAGATATGGAATCAAAGGTCAAGAAGTAAGCAGATAAAAAAGTGCTGTAATCTACGACACATAAAAATCAGATGTGTGCTTGAAAACCAGAAATTAATTTGCAGTAATTGCTTGATTTTATAAGAATTTAAAATGCCGTACTACACGATAGCGAATTCTGGCTATGCGAAGAAGTTATGGGAGTATTTTTTTGAAAATGGGTTGTTAGAATATAAGGAAACATATTTAGAGCCTGATGAATATCCATTAAGCAAAGAAATACATCCTTATGCATATGGATGTCCTAAATGTAATAGGATAATTGCAAATGATGAGAATTATTCTATACCACCTGTATGTGATGAATGCTCAAAATGGGATTGAAGACTATTTATAAAATAGCCTAATCGAAATGCGTAATAGAGATTATATAATATATATTAATATATTGTAAATACAGGGTTTAACCTAATTTAGCTAAGAAATAAGATAGACTAAGTACATCATGTTGAGTGTGTTGTCTTGATAACAAAAGAAATGATTAAGTTGAGGAGGAAGTAAAGTGAAATGTGTTTTTTGTTATAAAAAAAATATAGTAACTGATTTTATATATGAAGATGAAATGGTAATGGCATTTATGGATATGGATCCCATTAATGAAGGACATGTGCTAATAGTTCCTAGGGAGCATTATTTAGATGTTGATGAAATTCCTGACGAAGTGCTTTCGAATCTGATTTTAGTATCTAAGAAAATTGTAGCTGCATTAAAAGAGATATATAGGCCCGATGGTTATAGTATTATGCAAAATGGTGGAGAATTCAATGATGTGGGTCACTATCATCTACATGTATTTCCAAGATATAAAAATGATGGATTCAGCTGGACATATAGCAGTGAAAAAAAGGAGGTTAACGCGGACATTGCAAGAGAAATAAGAAAAAAGCTTTTGATAAGTTCCCGTTGACATCGAAATAGTTTGGATATGTATAAAAATCACCGATCAAAAATTGTCTGATTTTTGCTTCGTGAGAACAGGTCGGAACAAACAAATTTACTTGTGATAGAGCGATTTAGATGTCGGTGTCTGGTGAGTGGTCGATTTAGATGTTGGGTGTTTGCGAGTGGACGATTAAGATGTTTTTTAGGTTTTTTTGAGGTTGTGTGGTCAGGTTGGAAGTTAGCACATTAAGATGCAAAATAGGCTAATCAACATGGTAGGAAAAAAGCTGAGACAGATGATAA
>JAAYXQ010000304.1 GCA_012515825.1 Fibrobacter sp. | reverse complement strand
CTCATCCTTAGAATACGTTTTTGAGACTCATCGCTTTGGAACTGTTATAGATGCTAGTGGTAATTGTGCATTAAAGGCTTGCGAATGTGATACGGCTCGATCTAAATTACTGAATTATGCACAAGGGGTCGAAACGGCTCGTCTCGCGAAGCAATACAACTCCGTTTTAATACGTATTTCTACGGACATGGTATTTAGCGGAGCTTCTGGTTTAGGTGGCTATGTAGAAACAGATCCAAAAGACCCAATCCATAATTATGGAAAACATCAATCAGAAGCAGAAGAAGCGATTCAAGATTTAGTGCCGAACGTGGTGATTTTAAGAGTACCTCTTCCTATGGATTATGCTCCAGGCGGAGAAGCTGGTGCTATTGATTGGATTTCCTACAGATTTAGACCAGGAAGACCAGCTACTCTTTATACAGATGAATACAGGAACCCTATTTATGGCGATGATCTTTGTCGGGTCGTCGAGTACATTCTATCTCATGAGTTTCCTTCGGGCATATACCATTGTGGAGGGAAACGTCTTGTCTCGCTTTATCAGATAGGGCAAATTATTAATGCTTTAGGGGGTTATAATCCAGATTTATTAATTGGTTGCCTTAGGACTGAAGCAGGGCCACTCCCTCCAAGAGTCGGGCATTTAGGGATCAATTGCACTAAATTGTATTCGCTTCTTCCTGATAATTTTATTCGACCATGGCCTTTTTTAGATTCTCTTTTCCCTACAGATCCACTTTGGCACAAAACAGTCGATCGAACTCCTTGGACGAAGTTCGATGCTGTAGATCAATATTTAGTTAGGGGTGAATAAATAGGAGCCCAAGGATTCCTGCGACCCAAACATACCAGGCAAAGTGATGGAATTTCCCTTTTTGCACAAAGGTAATGAGCCAGCGAAGAGCAAATAAACCACTTGCAAACGCGACGACCATGCCAGCTAGAAGAGCGATGTTGAACGCACCCGCATCTTGGCAAGATTGCATAAGAGCGTCAGCGCCTTGACATTCTAGCCAGTGCTTAAAATCAAGAAGAGCAGCACCACCAACGGCAGGAATACTCATTAAAAAAGAGAACTCACCAGCAAATTTCCGATTGACTTTTAAGAATAGCATCGCACTAATAGTGGAACCACTTCGGCTAATTCCTGGAATACAAGCAATCCCTTGTACCACTCCAATGACAAGAGCTTTCCACCAAGTCATAGAGGCGAATTCTTCTTTGTCTGTTTGTTTGGCAAAACGAGTTAAAAACAATAAAGTCCCAGTGAAGAGTAAAGCAATAGAAACAGCTCTTGGATTTGTGAATAAAGACTCTAAGGCATCTTTAAATCCAATTCCTATAATTGCTGTTGGAATAGACGCAAGAATCACATAAAAAGCATATTGGCAGCTTTCTTTTTCTTTTTTAAAAATCCCAACGATAATTTGGAGTAGTTTTTTTCTAAAAAAGACAAAAATAGAGAGAAGAGTGCCAGCATGGAGCATTACATCAAAAAACATCCCAACATCTTTCATGCCAAGTAATGATTTTCCTAAAACGAGATGCCCTGAACTAGAAATAGGTAAAAATTCAGCAAGTCCTTGAAGTAATCCGAGTAAGAGTGATTCAATCATAGGCGTTAATATAGTAAATCGCAACAAATAAATAAAACAGAAATCTTGGATAAAAGAAACAATTAGTTGTAAGGCGAGTTTGAAATCGTGATTGTATAAATAAAAAACGTTATTTTGATTGTGGATCTGTCTGTTTTCTATTTTGTATGTATAAAAAAGGCAGCGAGATGAATCGCTGCCTTTTCTATATGGAAATTATAAATAGAGACTATTCGTCAAATGTGTAGCTGATAGGCTTGGCTTCGGAAATAGCGGCGGTACCAGCTTCATTGTATGGAAGAACAATGAATTTGACACTGGTGTCGTTATAATCTTCCTGCACGTTGCTTTCATAAGTAGAATATGTTGTAGAAACCGTACTAGTCAAACGGAGATAATCGTTCATTGAGTTTGTCTTGTAATAGATGTAGTAACCAGTAACGTTTCCAGATGGAGCTTCCCAAGAAAGCTCTATGTAAGAACCATCAAGAAATGCTTCTAGGTCACTGACCTGGCCTGGGATTGAACTTTTGGTCTTGCCAACGGTAAATGTTTCGCTTATAGTGGTGGAGCTACCTTCTGTGGTGAACGCGGTACCATTCACGGTGTAGGTTTCTCCTTTTTCCCATTTGCCAGAAACTGGTTCGATGGTGACCGTTGTCGAATCCTTTAGGCTAGCACTCGTGAGAACGATGTCATCATAAGAATTTGTAACAACCCAGTGGCCAGGAATGGAATCTTCATCAAGATCTGTGGAAAATGAAATTGAGAGATCGGTAGTTGTATCGATTTCTGTAAAGT
>JAAYXQ010000161.1 GCA_012515825.1 Fibrobacter sp. | reverse complement strand
TGACCGAATTGAATGCGCGTCCTCGGACCCGCCAAACAGAAGCACTTCGGAGTACTATCCAAGGCCACACTAGCTTTGTCTCGTTGGATGGGCAAAACCGTATTTTACTTTCAAAAAAATTTTTAGAGTATGCTAAAATAGAAAGCGAAGTATTATTTGTTCCTCATGTTGGAAAATCTCTGAAATTATGGAATCCTGATATTTATGAATCCTCATATGGCTTTAGTAGTCCAGAGGATTATGAACAATTTGATGCTGGGTTCTTTAGCGATGTTTGGATGGGGGACTCGAGTGAAAAACAATAGAAATTATCACGATCCCGTTTTTCTAAATGAAACGCTAAAATATTTATCCATTTCTTCTGAAGGTGTTTTTGCCGACTGTACTTTGGGCGGCGGAGGCCATTCCCTCGCTATCGTCGAACGTTTAGTGCCAGAAGGCCATTTACATTGTTTTGACCGAGATCCAGAAGCGATTGCATTTGCATCGAATAGACTCAAAGCGTTTGAAAAACAAATTACGTTTCATCCAGTTCCTTTTTCTGAAATTGAAAATGAAATAGATGCTGATTCATTAGACGGTGTTCTGTATGATTTAGGAATTAGTAGCCATCAAGTAGATGATTCTTCTAGAGGATTTACTTTTGTTGGTAATCAACCGCTCGATTTACGTATGAACCAGCAGGGAGATGAAAGTGCTCAACAATGGCTTCGTCATATTTCGGCTGAAGATTTAGCAAAAGTATTTTCTCAAAACGCTGATCTTGATCGTTCTTATAAATTGGCTGTACGATTGATTGAAAAAATCCAAACCATCTCTGGTGATATTTTACCTCAAGATGTTCGAGAAGTGGTAGAATCGGTTTTTTATGATAAACGTCGTGATTTGAATAGCATTTTAGCAAGAGTGTATCAAGCCATTCGCATGGAAATAAATCAAGAATTACAACAAATAGAAAAAAGTTTGCGTGGTGCTGTGTCTTGCTTAAAAAAAGGCGGTCGACTTGTTGTTATTTCTTATCACTCTGTAGAAGATCGTTGTGTTAAAAATACTGTAAGCGCTTTTGAAAAAGATTGCATTTGTCCTGAAAAGCTTCCCGTATGTAGGTGTGGAGGCAATCATCGTTTGTTGAAAAAAGAAATTCGTAAACCTTTATTACCGACTTCCACTGAAATAGATCAAAACTCTCGAGCTAGATCTGCAAAATTAAGAGTGTATACTAAAGTATGACAGGTGTCTTAAAATCAACGGTAACAGAACTTACTACAGGTAAAATGATTTTACTTGTTTCTTTGTTCTTATTGATGGTTTTAGTGCTATTCGTCGTACCACTTTGGCTTCAAAATCGTTACATCGAATTATCGGAAAAAGAAATTCGTTTTTCTAATGAAGTCATTGAATTAAAAACAGAAATCATTCGTCTAGAACTTTCGAATAATAAACTTACCTCTTTTGAAAATCTAGCCGACTTTGCTCGCGATCATGGTCTTGATTATAATATAGTTCCCGTTAAACTCATGTCTGTTGGGGGGAACTAATGTATTTAGATCGTTTGGCTTGGTTGGTTTTAATATTTGCTTCGCTTTGGCTTGTTTTAGTTTCTCGTACTTTTCAAATACAAGTTTTAAATCAAGAGACCTATAAAGAACATGCTCAGGAATATGCATTACGTCAAATGAATTTATATGCTGAAAGAGGCAAAATAATGGATCGGCAAGGGATTGTCTTTGCTGATAATATTAAAGACAAAGATAATAAGCATTTAGAGTATAGCCGTATTTTTCTACAAGGGAAAATGGCTTCGCAGTTGATTGGAAAAGTGGGTTACAATGGTCGTGGTGCCATGGGATTAGAACGCCAGTTTGATGAAAAGTTAAGAGGAAATAGCGGGTATCTATTAAGTGTTCAAACAGCGGGTCGAAAAATTATTCATGGTTTAGAAAAAGATTATGAAGAGGCGATTCCTGGCAAAAGTATGGTTTTGACAATTGATCGGGATATGCAAGAAATTGTCGAAAATTCTTTGAAAGATGGTGTTGAAACATTTAAAGCAACGAGCGCAAGTGCGATTGTGGTAGATCCTTTTTCTGGAGAAATTCTTGCATTAGCGAGTTATCCTACTTTTGATCCTAATCAAAAATTGCAAACTTCAGCGTCACGCGCGTTTAGAAATGATTTAGTCTCTTTATCTTTTGAACCGGGTTCCACTTTTAAGGTCATTACTGCAGCGGCTGCTCTTGAAGAAAATGCAGTGAATCCTAAACGGAAAATGAGTGGGGAAAATGGCCGTTGGGTATTACCTAATGGAGAAGTGATTCGAGATACGAAAGATCATGGCGAAATGGATATGACTGAAGCCATGACTTATTCTTCTAATATCGTTTATGCAAAAATAGCTGATTCTATTGGCTCAGAAACATTCTACCGATTTGTTCGTGATTTTGGTTTTGGGACAAAAACATCCGAAGATTTAATTGGAGAAGAATCTGGTTACTTAAAAGAACCTCATACTTGGAGCGGGCGAACATTAAAAACAATGGGATTTGGTCATGAATTGACTGTGACTCCTATTCAAATGGTCATGGCTTTTTCTGCAATTGCCAATGGCGGCAAATTAATGCAGCCTATGATTATTAAAGAATGGAGAGACGAGAATGGAAATACTTTAGAAAAAAATAACCCTGTAGAAATAAGAAGAGTTGTTTCTGAAAAAACAGCCGCTCATATACGTGAAATGCTTTATCAAGTTGTAGTGAATGGAACGGCAAAAAGCGTGATGTCTTCAAAAATTCCAAATGTAGACTTTGGAGGAAAAACAGGAACCGCTGAAAAGTATAGCCAAGAATTAAAGCGTTACGATCGCAACTCTCAAGTAGCTTCCTTTATAGGCTTTTCACCTGCAAGGGATGTACGCTATGTTTGTTTAGTTCTTATGGATGATCCAAAAACGAAAACAGTGGGTGGTTTAACTGCTGGGCCTGTTTTTAGAAAAATTATGGAAAGTATTTATTTCCATCCAAAGCTTTCTCCTACGCCTTATAATTTAGTCCAAGTGGCACAGGATAAAAAGTGCGAGATTGATTTTGTCGGGATGTCTGTGGAAAATGCAAAAAAGCTTGCTGCAAATAAGGGATGCTCTGTTCAAGTTGAAGGCAATGGTTCTGTTATCGTTTCTCAAAAAATTAATGGAGAAAAAGACGCACAGGTGTCCTTGAAATCTGGTGATTTAAATTATTCAAAAATGCCTGATTTAAGAGGGCTCTCCTTAAAAGAGGCTTTAGAAGCGATGAGTCTCATTCGTATGCCTGTTGAGTTTTCAGGGAAAGGACGCGTTCTAGAACAGTTCCCAGAGCCATCAACGATGATATCGAAAGGGCAAACCTGTAAATTGGTTTTAAAGGAAAAGGTGTAATATGATATTCAAAGAATTACTCCAAGACTTTAAAATAACTGGTTTAGCTGATGATTCTCGTCGGGTTCAAGAAGGATATTTATTCTTTTGTTTTCCAGTAAAAGAAAGTCTTTCTTTTGCAAAAATGGCTTTAGATCAAGGTGCTCGAGCAATCGTTGCTGAAACAGAAGCTCCTCTCGAAATGAAGTCAAAATGGATTCAAGTTAAGAACGTGAAAGAAGCTCGTTTAGAAGCGGCTATTCTTTTTTATGGCAATCCTTTTGAACAATTAAAAGTGCATGCGATTACAGGTACGAATGGTAAAACGACAAGTACTTTTTTAATGGAAGCCATGCTCAATGCGGCTGGTAGAAAAACGGCTTTGATAGGCACCATTTGTAATAAGATTGGTAATGAAATCATTCCTTCCTTTTTAACAACTCCAGGTTTACTTGATCTTTTTGCTTTTGCAAGGCATGCTCTTGAGGCAGGCTGTACGGATTTAGTGATGGAAGCCTCTTCCCATGCATTAGATCAAGGGCGTGTAGCTGGTATTTCTTTTAAAACTGCTTTATTTAGCAATTTGACTCAAGATCATTTAGATTACCATTTGACAATGGATCTTTATTTTGAGGCGAAGAAAACGCTCTTTACAAAATATTTGTCTAAAGAAGGTCATGCTGTCATTAATGTTGATGATGCATACGGTAAAATACTTTTTGATTCTTTAGATGGTAATAAAATGGCTGTTTCTCGAATGAAGTCTAAAGAAGCAATGATTTATCCAGAAGGGAATGTGGCTCAAAGTGAAAGAGGCATGACTCTTCTTGTGCCTGCTATTTCTAATCAGCCTTTTGAAACACATCTTTGTGGTGATTTTAATGTGGATAATGTGCTTTTAGTTTTAGGCTTTGCAAAAGCACTTCAGCTTCCAGAGATGGCTATTCGAAAAGCGTTAGAGAATGTTCGAGTTCATGGTCGATTTGAATTGGTTTATAATCAGAATAAAAAACATGTAGTTGTCGATTATGCTCATACGCCTGACGCATTACAACGCGTTTTACAAACGGCTCGTCGCCTTTGTCAGGGTAAACTTGCTGTTGTTTTTGGTTGTGGTGGAGATAGAGATAAAACGAAACGTCCATTGATGGGATCTATTGCTACAAAAAATGCAGACGTCGTGTGGGTGACTTCTGATAATCCAAGAACAGAAAAACCAGAAGATATTATTCAAGATATTTTGAAAGGCATTTCAAAAAAAGAAGATCTCTATGTGATTGAAAATAGAGCGGAAGCCATTCAAAAAGCTTGTGTATCGATGAATGAAAATGATTGGTTAGTGATTGCTGGAAAAGGGCATGAAAACTACCAAATAATCGGTCAAACGAAACATCATTTTGATGATTCTGAAGAAGTTCAAAAGGCGATGCTATGATTATGAAACTGGATTTAACCATTGCTGAAATGTGTGAAATTTTAGAAACCACTCCAGTTGGTTTAAAAACACGTGAACTTCAAAAAAAAGTACAAGTTTGTATGGATTCTCGTGAAGCGGCCAAAGGATGCGTTTTTTGGCCCATTCGAGGAGTTCGTTTTGATGCACATGATTTTATTACCCAAGTCGAAGGGAAAGGAGCGCTTATGAGCGTTGTCAATGAAGATTATGCTGGTTTAAAATCTATTAAAGCTTATGCTCCAGTGGATGATTCATCAGAAGCATTGCTTAAGCTAGCTAAAGGGTGTCAGCGTCGTTTTCACTTGAAAAAAGTTGCCGTTACTGGAAGTAACGGAAAAACAACAACGAAAGAGATGTTGCGTGCAGTTCTTTCTACTCAATTTAATACTCATGCGACTCAGGGAAATTATAATAACCATATCGGCGTGCCGATGACTTTATTCCAATTGAAACATAGTCATGAAGCCGCCATTATTGAGATGGGTACAAGCGGTCCTAATGAGATTAAACCTCTTTCTCTTGCCGCAGAACCAAATATTGCTGTGATTACAAATATTGGTGCAAGCCATTTAGAAGGCTTGGGTTCTCTAGAAAATGTTTTTAAAGAAAAATTAAGCATCGTTTCTGGACTTAAGAAAAATGGCTTATTAGTAGTCAATGCAGATGATGCTTTCTTATCTAAAGTACGCTCAACTAAGAGTTACAAAGTCATTACTTTTGGATTACGTCGAGGAGTGATAAAACCAACTCATTTGAAATGGAATGAAAATGCTTGCGCTTCTTTTGATATAGGGCGAACACATTTCGAATTGAAGGTGGCTGGAATTCATAATCTTTATAATGCTTTAGCTGCTATTGCGGTGGGTGTTTCTTTGCGTATTCCAAAAACACAGATTGCAAAAGCCTTATCATCTTTTAGAGCTTCAAGCATGCGTATGGAAATACATAAAGCGAACGGCTTTAGAGTGGTTGCTGACTGTTATAATGCAAATCCTTCTTCAACACGTATGGCGTTAGAAACGATTGGTAATATCTCTACGCATGAAGGGCGTCGTATTGCTGTTCTTGGCGATATGTTAGAATTAGGTGCCGATAGTTCGAAATTACATCATCAGATTGGACGATTGATCCCTGAAATGAATTTTGATTTTTTAATCGCTGTTGGAAAAGATGCAAAAGAATTTCAAAAAGGGGCTATTGAAGGAGGCCTTTCTCCAGAAAAAGCTCTTTATTTTGAAACCACTTTAGAGGCCATGAATTTTTTATCTGAAGAAGTGCGTCAGAACGATATTCTTTTGATTAAAGGATCTCGTGGTATGAAAATGGAAAAAATTGTGGAAATGTTACTTCGCTTGGAGCCCGTTTACGGAGTATAATGATGGATCGTTTTTTAAACATGAAGTTTGATAAAGGGTTACTGCTAGCAGTAATTCTGCTTCTTGTTTTAGGTATAGTCATAATTTATACTGGTACTTCTCCTATTGCTATGCAAAAAGGATTGGCAGCAGAATATTTCACCATTTCTCATATTAAAAAAGTGGTGCTTGGCTTGTTCATGATGTGTGTTGCACTTGTATTAGATTATTCCGTTTGGTATAAGCTCGCTCGTCCTTTATTTGTGATTTGTCTTCTCGCGATGATTGCTGTTTTATTTCAAGGTGATTCAGTGAAGGGTGCTTCTCGGTGGTTAAGTATAGCAGGAATGAAAATACAGCCTTCTGAATTTATGAAACTAGGAATCTTTTGTTTGCTTTCTGTAAAGCTTGTAGAAGCAGGAGATCAGATTAATGATTTTAAAACAGGATTTTTTAGGCCTTTAATTTTAGTCGGTATTGTTTGTGTCACATTGATTCTTCAACCTAATTTTTCAATGGTTTTAATGGTTTTAGCTACATCACTTATTCTAATCTATGTGGCTGGTGTACCAATGAAGCATTTGATGACATTAATTATTTTCCCTCCTATTTTATCAATCATTGCATACACTCAGTCTTATCGATCTTTGCGTATCAAAGCTTGGCTTGATCCAGAAAGCTATCCTGAGAAGGCTTATCAATTACGCCATTCGTTAATTGCTCTTGGTAACGGAGGGTTTACAGGTACTGGTATTGGGCAAGGCACTCAAAAATTAGGTTATGTACCAGAATCCTATAAAGATGCTGCATTTTCGATTCTTGGAGAAGAGCTTGGTTTTATTGGTGCTTTCTTAATGTTGAGTTTGTTTGCGTTTCTTGCTTATAGAGGTTTTGCTATTGCGCGCTCTTCAAGTACGCGTTTTGGAAAGTATTTAGCTGTGGCTTTAACATCTTCTATTTGTTTGAATATGATTTTTCATGTTTGTGTGTGTACAGGTTTATTTCCAACAACAGGTCAACCGTTGCCCTTTATCAGTTTTGGCGGGACAAGTTTAGTAATGACACTTCTTTCGATTGGAATTCTTCTCAATATATCAAAGCCCAATACAGGGCAGAACATTAGAGAAATTCCAATCAATTCCGCCTTTTATTCTACGAGGTATTTATGAAACAGAAAAGATTTTTATTTGTTTGTGGCGGTACGGGTGGGCATGTTTTTCCAGCTCTCGCGATCGCTGAAAGCTTAAAGAAAAAAGGCATCCAAGAAATTTATTTTGCAGGCCGAGCGAACTCCATGGAACAACGGCTTGTTTCTCCTCATTGGCCCTTTTTTGAAATGACTGCTGAACCATTACGTCGCGGAAGCTTTGTTAAAAACTTAGCTCTTCCTTTTAAGCTAAGTAAGTCTTATATTCATGCAAAGCATCTTATCGAAAAAATTAATCCTGATGTGATTATCGCGACTGGTGGCTATGTTTCTTTCCCTATTGTTCTTGCTGGAGGACGTTTAGGAAAGCCTGTATATATTCAAGAACAAAACGCGATTGCAGGAGTGGCTAATAAATATGGTGCACGTTATGCTTCCATGATTTTTGTGACTTCAGAAGATGCTGTAAAAGCATTTCAACATCCAAATGTAAAAGTGATGGGAAATCCTGTTCGTGAATTGCCTGCAAAAGAAACTCTCGCTCGTCCTGCTGAATACTCTAAAGGGAAAAAAGCGGTCTTTATTGTAGGAGGCTCTCAGGGTGCGGTTGGAATTAATAATAAAATCGAAGAATCTATTGGTCGTATCACTTCTAGAGATGATGTCTCTGTGGTTTGGCAAGCGGGTGCAAAAAATGTAGATGCATTGCATGAACGCTTAGGCATTTTACCAAATGTAACCATCTGTTCTTTCTTAGATAATATTTATGCCTATATGGCTCATGCTGATTTAATTATTAGTCGTGCAGGAGCATCCACATTAGCAGAAATTTTAGCTTTTGGAAAACCATCGATTTTACTTCCTTATCCACATGCTACAGCAAATCATCAAGAACATAATGCCCGTGCTGTTGAACATAGTGGTGCTTGTTTGGTGGAACTGGATAATGATCCTAATGATCTTTGGAATAAAGTAGAAGAATTACTCGCTAGTCCATCAAAATTAGAGCAAATGTCAAAGGCTGCAGAAAAATTAGGCTCTCCAGATGCTGCAGATAAAATTACTGAAATCATTTTAAAAGCGGAGCGTTGTATATGAATTTCATCAGTCGTAAACGCATACAACGGCTTCATTTTGTAGGCATTGGTGGTGCTGGCATGTCTGGTATCGCTGAAGTATTGCATGAAAATGATTTTATCGTTACTGGTTCTGATACCAGCGATGGAGAGGCTATTCAATACCTTAAAAAGTTAGGGATTCGTATTGATTCCATTCACGAAGCAAAAAATGTTGAAGAAGCTGATTTAGTCGTTTATTCTTCTGCCGTGCAGCAAGATAATCCAGAATTAGTAGAAGCTAGAGCTCGTCGTATTCCCATAATACGTCGTGCGGAAATGCTTGGCGAATTAATGCGATTAAAATATACGTTAGCGATTGCAGGAACTCATGGAAAAACAACGACTACTTCAATGGTTGGCGCTATTTGGGAAAAAGCAGAATTAGACCCTACAGTCATTGTTGGTGGTGTTGTTAAAGGAAAAGGAAGTGGTGCAAAGGTAGGACGAGGCTCTTATTTAATTGCGGAAAGCGATGAGTTTGATCGTAGCTTCCTTTCAATGATGCCAAGTTCTGCAATTATTACCAATATTGATGAAGATCACTTAGATACTTATAAAAATTTAGAAGAAATCAAAAATGCTTTTGTGGAATTTGCAAACAAGGTTCCATTTTACGGGCAAGTGATTATATGTCTTGATGATCTAAATGTTCAATCTATTTTATCTCGTTTGACAAAACCTATCATTACTTATGGGTTTAGCCGTCAAGCGATATATCGTATTGAAGGATTAAGGAGAGAACAAGAGAATTTTGTTTTTGATGTTTTTAAGAATAATGAGTTATTAGGAACTTTCAAAATAAAGACTCCTGGTAAACATAATGTTTTGAATGCAACCGCTGCCATCGCGCTTGCTGTAGAAGAACAAATTCCTTTGAATGTGATTAGTGAAGCCATCGCTTCTTTTGAAGGTGTTCATCGTCGTTTTGAATATATGGGTGAATATAAGGGAGCTCTTGTCTATAATGATTATGCTCATCATCCAACAGAAGTGGCTGCGACTCTTCAAGGATTTAGAGACGCATTTCCTGATCGTCGTTTGATTGTCGTTTTTCAACCACATCTTTTTTCGAGAACAAGAGATCACCACGGTTTTTTTGGAACCGCATTTGGGAATTGTGATATTTTGTTTGGCTGCGATATTTATCCAGCGAGAGAAAAACCAATAGAAGGTGTTACTGGAGAATTAGTGGTGCAAAGTGCCTTGGATAGAGGCCATCGAGATGCTCGTTTTATTGGGGCAAAAGAAAATGCTTTGATTGCATTGAAAAAAGAACTCAACGAAAAAGATATCGTTGTTTTTATGGGTGCAGGTAATATTTGGTTGCAAGGAAAAGAGTTATTGGAGGATAAAATTTGACTCGAGACAGAACCATATTTAGCAGACGTCGTTTGGGATATAACGAAGTCTTGCGAAAAGAACGTCGCCAAGAAAAGCTTAAAAAAAGCGTTGGCGGTAGTTTTAAATGGTTTGGTCAAAAAGGTTGGATCGCTGCTTTAGTTTTAGTTGTTTTAGGTGTTGCATTATGGCAGGGACGTTATTATCTAAAAGATTTTAATCCAACAGAATGGAGATCGCTAAAAACAATTCAGATTAATGGCAATCGTATGTTAACATGGGAAGAAATCATACAAATTTCTCGAATAGAAGTAGGTATGCCTATGTCTGATGTAAATATAGATTCCATCAAAAAACAACTGCTGACGTTACCTTTAGTTCATTCTGCAGTGGTTTCTACATCGTTTCCTTCGACGCTAGAAATTGTATTAGAAGAAGCCACCCCTTTAATGGTTTCTTTTGATAAAAATAAATGGAAAGTCTTTTCTGAAAGAGCAAAGGTTTTACCAACAGCAATTTTATCGGCTTACCAGTTACCAGTAGTGGATTTGATGGATGAAGAAGAGATGAAACAAATTGGAACTTTTCTAAGTGCAATGAAGGCAAAAGATGAGTTTCTCTATCGAAAAGTATCGCAGATAGGTGTTAATAAAAAAGAATATGCGATAGAAGTGTTTTTTAAAGATGTTGAATTTAAAACGCTGTTTCCTTTAAGCGGTTGGGAAGAAAAACAGTTTGATCAGTATAAACAATTAATACAAGGTTTTACTTCCGACTTAAAAACAGCAAGTATTGTGGATATGCGTTTTAATGGGTTTGCCTATATAAAACCTTATGAAAAGAGGTATAGTGATGGATGATAAAAATAAAATGACCGTAAATAAAGAAAACATCATTGTTGGACTTGATATTGGTGGCTCCAAAATAGCTGTTTTTATTGGTTTGCAAGAAAATCAGAATCAAGTACGTGTTCTTGGTTTTGGTGTAAAGGAATTGAAAAAGAATCCGATTTCTGATTTAGATTTTTTAATTTCATCTATAGGTAGTGCCGTAAAAGAAGCCGAAACCATGACTGGTTTTGATGTAAAAGAAGTTTATGTTGGTGTCGCAGGTGATTACATCTCCTGTTTCAAATCGAAAGGCGGAGTCACTCTTGACCCTTCCAAAAATGAAGTCAAAGAATCTCATGTGGCGGCGGTAATTAAGCATGCAAGCACATTACCTTCTACCGCAGGCGAAATACTTCATATTTTCCCAAGAAATTATTCTTTAGATGATGTTCAAGGAATAAAAAATCCAATAGGAATGAGTGGTGTTCGTTTAGACGCTGAAGTACAAATTGTCGCTGCTAAAACATTGAATTTGCAGAATCATAAAAAGAGCGTTGAAAAGGCAGGCTTTGAAATAAAAGCGATGGTTTTAGAACCATTAGCAGCAGCTTATGCCATTTTACACGATGAAGAACGAGAGCTCGGTGTCGCTATTATAGACATTGGGGCCACTTCTGCTGATTTAGCTGTTTTTTATGAAGATGCTGTATGCTATTCTGTTTCTCTTGATTTAGCTGGAAACATCATCACGAGTGATATTGCTAAAAGCTTTGATTTGCCTATTTCAATTGCTCGTGCTGAAGAAATAAAGAAAAAATATGGAACGGTAGCCATTTCTAATGTGTTAAACGCAGAAGTCATTCCTGTTCCAGGCATTGGTGATCGAGGGACTGTTCCTTGTTCTAGAGAACGTTTAGCAAGAGTAATGCATGCTCGCTTGAGTGAAATATTAGGGTTAATCGCTGATCACTTAAGAAAGCGTCAATTAGATAAAATCATTGGAGCAGGAATCGTTTTAACAGGTGGCACAAGTGCTACAGAAGGAATTGTACAACTAGCAGAAGGTATTTTCAAAAAACCAGTTCGTTTAGGACAACCCAAACAAGATGTGGGGCTTGGAGATTCTTTGGCTAAACCGTCGTTTTCAGTAGGCGTGGGCTTACTTCACTATGCTGCTAAAACGAGGAAAAAAAGTATAAAAGAGACGAGCACGCAGGGGATTCTAAGTTACATAATAGCAGGAACTCGTCGCTTTATCCAGATTATAAAAAGATACATCTAAACTCAATAGGGAGATCAATATGAGTGAAAACAACTACATCAACATAGAAGGCAAGTCTCACATACTTGCTGCAGAAAACTTTAGCGGCAACGCTAAAATCAAAGTCGTCGGTGTCGGTGGTGCAGGTGGAAACGCTGTAAACCGCATGATCAAAATGAATATCGCTGGAGTTGATTTTCTAGCGATCAATACCGATGCACTAGCTTTAGAACATAGTCTAGCTAGTGAAAAAATTGCGATCGGACAAAAGATTACAAAATCTTTAGGAGCAGGTGCTCGTCCAGATGTCGGTCGTAAGGCGATCATGGAAGATAAAGAAACGGTGGCTGAAGCGCTAAAAGGTTGTGACCTTGTGTTTATTGCTGCTGGCATGGGTGGCGGTACAGGTACTGGAGCTGCTTCTGTCGTTGCAGAAATTGCAAAAAGTCAGGGCATTTTAACTGTGGCCGTTGTCTCTCTTCCATTTAAGTTCGAAGGCCCTGTGCGTTCTCGTAACGCAGCGAACGGAATCTCTGCTTTGCGAGATACTGTGGATACCATTATTGTGATTAACAACCAAAAAATTATGGAAGTCATTGATAAGACGACGACTACAGAGCAAGCCTTTGCCACTGTAGATCAGGTTCTTGGAAATGCCGTGCGTGGTGTTTGTGATATCATGCTTCATCATGGAAATATTCATGTTGATTTTAATGATGTGCGTTCCGTGATGCAAGATGGCGGTGATGCGTTAATGGGTACAGGTATTGCAGAGGGAGAAGACCGTGCATTACGCGCTGCAGAAAATGCAATTAATTGCCCACTCCTAGATGATGTTAATATTGAAGGTGCTTCAGGTGTTTTAGTGAATATTTCTCATGGTGAAAACTTTACGATGCAGGAATGTTCAACAGCAATGGAATACATCTATAGTGCCGTTGGTGAAGCCAATGATCCATCTGTCATTTTTGGTGATATTACCATTCCAGAGTTAGGAGATAAGGTCAGTATTACAGTCATTGCCACTGGCTTTGGTTTTACTCCATTGGACAAAAAAACCACTTCTACTTCTTCAGTCAGTGCAAGTGACCCAACAATGGTAATGCCTAAGGTCAATGAGAACAACGGTCGTGTCGTTGAAAAAGCAACACCACGTCCAACGGCTAATTTTTGCTTCATGGCTAATCAACCAACGTCAGCAATAGAAGAGGTCGTGAAACCAGAGCCTATAGCTGAACCCAAAACCATGGATGATTATTATCCGTTCAGTTCTTTTACTGGATCAGAACTTGATGTTAGATCTTATAGTTTAGAAGAAGAGGAACAAACTGAATCTCATTTTGGAGTCATGGATGCAGAGGAATCCTTAAATACAGAAAAAATGAACAGCTTTGATTCAGATGCATTTTCCTTAAAAAATAAATCAATAGATTACAATCAACCGACGATACAACGTGAAGTAAACAGACATTCTGAAATATTCTAACACAACCCGAAAACATCAAACCCCTTGATGTTTTCACCACAACAAAAAAGACTATCGTGGTTCTCCCTCCATGGTAGTCTTTTTTTGCTTTTAAATAGTGTTTTGATCTAGTAAAGCGGAATATTTCTTAGCCACTTCTTGGATTTGATCCTCAGTAATGGTGCCTGCTCCGTAAGTAATAAAGGGCTCTTGCCATTCCATACGACAAGCGTTGGTGGTCATTTGCATAGGGCAGAGCATTTGTTGTGCAGTAAAACGATTCAATCCAGTGGCTGAAAAGGTGTTTTCCGCTGCGCCAGTACTACAAACTACGCGTAGTTTTTTCCCTATCAAAAAGTTTTCTGGCCCATAAACAATAGGACTAAGAATTTGATCCTGCCAGTTTCGAAGAGATGCGGGGGCATTATACCAATAGATAGGGAATTGCCAAATAATGGATGAAACGCTTTTTAATAAAGCAAATTCTTCTTCTAGAGAATAACGATTATCTTTTTGTATTTCGTCAAGGTGCCTTACGATAATATTAGGCTTTTGACTAGCGATTTCAGCTAACGCTTTATTAATCTTAGACTTAGAAAAGTCGGGGTGAGAAATTAAAAGTAGTGTGTTTATATTCATACTACACAATGTAAAAAAAATAAATGGATAGATATTTTATTTAAAGGTTG
>JAAYXQ010000160.1 GCA_012515825.1 Fibrobacter sp. | reverse complement strand
CAGCGGCTTCAGATCGCCAAATCGATACGAGTTCTTTGCTCCGCGAACAAACATTGAATATGTTAGAAGCCTGCCCTCTTTCGGATTCGGTGAAAACGTTTCAAAATGCTCTAAAAAATGTTTTAGAAAAATTACCTCAAGAGCAGAATGCGTTTGAATCTGGTGGCATGCTTTGGTTTAGAAGAAACGCGAGTTATGTCTTAGCAGACGAAATTACTTCACAAGATTCATTGCATAATCCTCTTCCACGATTATTGGAATTAAAAGCTCATTTAGATTCTTTAGGAATTCAATTGCTTGTGGTGCCTGTGCCTGTGAAAGAGGAAATTTATCCAGAGCGTTTGATTGAAGGGACTTCCGCTAATTTATGCGTTCATCCTAATGGCCGTTCCTTCACTAAAAAGATGCTCGAATCAGGTTTAGATGTAATCGATTTGTATCCTATATTGAAAGCCGCCAAAGCAGGCGATCAACCTCCTTCATTTCTGTTTCAGCGTTATGATACCCATTGGGCTACAACTGGTTTGTTAGCTTCTTTAGAAGCGATTGCAGCAAGAATCACCCAATATGCTTGGTATGAAAAGGCTGGTCCAACGCCTGGCTTTTTAGAAATGCGAGATACTGTCGTTACTAGAGAAGGTGATTTAGTCGCTCACGTTCCAGAAAACCAGAAGAGCCTTTTCCCTGCCGATACTTTTGCCGTTTACAAAGTTTATAAGAATAATGAACCTTATTCTGCGAAAAAAGGAGCTCCAATATTACTGATGGGTGATTCTTTTACGGGTGTGTTTGAATCGGTGGATCAACGTTCAGGTGGCCCTGGATCTTTGATTGCCTTTGCGACAGGGTTAGATGTACAAGTCTTGACAAGCTGGGGAGGCGGCCCTGGGGTACGTCATCGCATGAAAAGGTTGAAATCGGATTTAGATTCAAAACGATTAGTTATCTATATGATGACCGCACGAGACTTTTGGCATTCTCCGATGGAATGGGATGCTTTCTAAGAAAAAAAAATGGTTGTTGGTCATTTTTTTATTCCTAATTATTTTAGGTGGTGCCTACCTCTTTTTTCTTCCAAAAAAAGCGTCTTATTCTTTGCAAGAAGCGGCTTGTATTTTCAATGAACTTCCAGAACACTGTTTAGATTCTTCTAAAGTTTGGAATCAAGGGATTACTTTTTTTGATAATGAATTAAAAAGAGGGCGTGATACATTAGCTGTATTAAAGTCTTTGTTATATGAAGAATGGGGAATTGAATTTGTAAAAGATTCGATGAATGCATTATCGTCTTTATTCCCATTAGAGGTTTTGTCTTCTAAGAAGTCTGGTTGTATGGGTGCTTCTTTTCTTGCATTAATGGTTGCAGAAGAAAAAAACTTTCCCTTAGAAGTGATTATGCTTCCAAATCATGTTTTTTTACGTTATCATGGCATAAACTTTGAGCCTAATCGTGAGGGATTTTCATATTCCAATCAAGAATATGCAGAAAAGTACAAAAACGGCATTTGGACTGGTTTAGAATGGACTCCTTTGAGTAAAAAAGAATTTTTGGGATTAGTGGCTTTTAATGCAGGAAACGTTTTTTTAAGAGAAAGTCCAAAAGAAGCATTGTCTTGGTTCAAATTGGCTGGATCTATGTTTCCAGAATACCCAGGTATCATCAATAATCGGAGATTAGCACAAAAAATGATGGATTTATAAGAAAGCTTTTTGGAAGTTTTTTTATTTCACTATCTTGCTAAAATTGTAAAATGCGCTCTTTAATATTACTATTCACGTTCTTATTTATTTCTTGTGCACTTGATGATGGAAAACTGTCGGGCAATCTTTATGAGTATGATGCAGAACGCACAGGTATGGTAAGAATTCCTGCAAAAGATCAATTTGTTCTTTTGGGAACTAATGATAGTACTGCTCCATTGAACGATAGACCTTCCATGAAAGTGAAGTTCACGTATTCTTTTTCCATCAGTAAAAATGAAGTGACTCGAAAAGAATATATAGAACTCATGGGAGGAAAATCGAGTTCCGTTCAAGATAGCGGTG
>JAAYXQ010000014.1 GCA_012515825.1 Fibrobacter sp. | reverse complement strand
GGACATAACGGAGGGTGGGAAACTGTTTAAGCATTACTCGTCCTTATTTTGAAAGCTGGAGATTCCAAAGAATTTTTGTTCCGGAAGCAATCCAAGGTAATTGTGGAGGTGCATACGGATTTTTTTCAGTAGGCCAATTGGTCCAGACTTGATCACTGAATTCATAGAATTGTTCCGGCAAATAGGTCAAAGGAATAGCCGGTTGATCTTCCATAAAAATACGATTCAACTGATGATACGCATCCTTAATTTGTTCTTTATCCGTCATGAGAGGAATCAAAGCCAATAAGCTATCAATTTCTGGGCGGAATTCTTTAGAACCAGGAGCGTTATAACGTCCGATATTTGTACCAGCCCAATCACCAATAGGACGCCAGTCTCTAGAAGACATTACGGCTTCAAAGCGGCTCCATGGAAGAGAAGGAGAAACATCGGCTACAGGCTTATGCATAATCAAATCAAAATTTCCTGTTCCCATAGCAGGCCAGTACTGACCACCATCTACAAATCCTTCGCGAACATCAATACCTGCTTTTCTCATTCCTTCAACAGCAATTGTTACAATAGCTTCCCAGTCAGTCCAACCTGCAGGGCTAGTAATGAACATCGTAGGCATTTTTTCACCCTTGGCATTTTCCATGTGAGATAGAGAGCCATCTTTTTCAAATACAGATTTAAAACCAGCCTGCTGAATCATTGTTTGAACAGCCTTTAACTTTTCGTCTCCAGCAATAGAAAAATCAATTCCATACTTATCACAATCTTCTTTATTGATAAATTCTTTTTCTAAAGAAGTAGGCATGATTAAACCAGAGATAATTTCAGAGGTATAATTAGAAACAGCAAACATACGAATAGCGACGTAGTCTATTGCTGTTGCAATAGCACGGCGGAATATTTTATTATCTAATGGGGCTTTTGTCGTATTGATAAAGAGCATTGGCATTGCGCCAGGGACAAAATAAGGAGGATCGTTATACCACGTTTTTACACCAGAGATTTTCTTGTGCCAAATACGAGGAACAAAACTCATAGAAGCATCTAAAGAACCCTCGCGGAGAGCAATAGTGCTATGTTCATTACTCTTGTAAATAGGATGAACTACATACTTTGGTGCAGGCAATTTACCATCATGCAAAGCCGCATTTCCCCAATAATCATCACGACGTTTTAGGATAATTTTAGTTGGAGAATAAGATTGCAAATTATAAGGTCCAGAAACAACAGGATCTTTATCCATCATCATTTTCTTGATTTCATCAAGGGAATTTTTATTCTCTGCAAGAAGCTTAGAGAAAACGTGCTCAGGAACGATACGAATCGCCTGTAATGCATCTTTAACACTTAAAGGATTATTTCTTTTATTTTTTGCAACAATGAAAGAGAGACGTTCATTTAACATCGTTGTTTTCATTGATGCAGAATCAACAGAATAAACGGTATCGACATTAATTCCTGTAATTTGTTCTGTTACAAAACTTGTGACAGCTCCAGGATAATTGAAACCTAACTCAAAAATAAACTTAACGTCTTTGGATGTAACAGGCTTTCCATCACTCCATTTTGCCGCAGGATTCAGATCCACAACGATACTATCATTATTTGATAAACTATCAACTAAGGTACCCAAAAGTGGTTCAAAATTACCATTTAACGTGTTGTATGTAATCAGAGGTTCGTACATTAAATTAAAACGTCCGCCTACAGGCCAAGCTGCCATCCAGCTTTCAGCAAGCGGATTGAAAGTAGCGGGAGAACCCCATTGTTGACCGGAAAGATAAAGCGTCTCTTGACGTGGTAAAGAACCTTCTGATGATGAATCCTGTTGTCCACCACAGCCTACAAAAAATGCACAAAGGGCAGGAATAGTAAAAGCTGCTCGAACAATCGTTTTAAGATCTACCATTATATCCTCTTTTAAGAGTTTTAGATAACTCGAATGAAAAACAAGACTAATATAATTTAATGTATCAAAAAATGTACCGTTTTATAGAAAATCAACGGCAAAAAAGTATACAAAAATGCTCTTCACCCATAGAAGTAAAGAGCATTGTATATTTTTGTTTACATTTAACTATTTGCGAGGATCACCTGCGTAAACAGCGTCTTTTCCGAGTTCTTCTTCAATACGGAGAAGGCGGTTGTACTTGCAGACGCGGTCTGTACGAGAGAGCGAACCAGTCTTAATTTGACCAGCACCAGTACCCACAGCAAGATCTGCAATGAAAGTGTCTTCTGTTTCACCAGAACGATGAGAAACGACAGGAGCATAACCTTCATCTTGAGCGCGTTTAATAGCAGCAAGAGTTTCAGAAACTGAACCCACTTGGTTTACCTTAATTAAAATCGCATTGGCAATACCAGCTTCAATACCTTCGTTGAAAATAGTTGGATTTGTAACAAATAAATCGTCACCCACTAAATTTACTTTAGCACCTAATTTGTCTGTTAAGACCTTCCAGCCAGCCCAGTCCGCCTCATCAAGACCGTCTTCAATGGAGAAAATTGGGAACTTACTGCAAAGTTTTTCATAATAAGAAACCATTTGTTTGCTGGTAAGTGTTTTGTTTGTGGACTTCTTGAATGTATAAGTTTCGTTTGCACCTTTCTTGTCACAGAACTCAGAAGAAGCAACGTCTAGAGCAATCTTAATGTCTTTTCCAAATTTATAACCAGCATTTTCAGTAGCTGTACCTAATGCTTTCAATGCATTTTCCAAAGTCATCACACCTTTAATGGTATAACCGAATTTTGATTTTGGATCTTTCTTCAAAGCAACGCCTGGAGCAAAGCCACCTTCATCACCAACAGTGGTATCATAACCACCATCCTTAAGAACTTTCTTAAGAGCGTGGAAAATTTCAGTCACCATTTGAAGACCTTTAGAGAAAGTCTTTGCACCAACTGGAGCTACCATGAATTCTTGGAAATCAATAGGAGCAGAGCTATGAGCTCCACCGTTAATCACATTACACATAGGGCATGGAAGAGTCATTTGTTTTGTGCCATGCATCTTAGCGATGTATTTGTACAAAGGAACGCCTGCATCTTTTGCAGCAGCGTCACAAACAGCCATAGATACACCGAGAATAGCATTCGCACCAAGCTTGTTCTTAAGCATACGATTTCCATCAAGTGCGATCATAGCATCATCAATTTCAACTTGTTTGGAAACATCCATGCCAGCAATTTTCTTAGCGATTTTTTCATTGACGTTTTTAACAGCCTTTGTGGTACCCTTTCCTAAATAAGCCTTACCACCATCACGAAGTTCACAAGCTTCACGAACGCCTGTAGAAGCACCACTTGGGACAGCCGCGTAGCCAGTAATTCCGTTTGTAAGTGTAACATCCACTTCAAGAGTAGGATTTCCACGAGAATCTAGAATCTGACGAGCGACAACTGATTTAATCTTTGCAGCCATGTATTAACCTTTGGTTAGAGTGAAAAATTATTGTGGTAATATAGAAAAGTTATAATGCAATTAAAAATAAGTCTTTTATAAAACCAGCCCAAAAACCAGTTCTTTGAGCAGCGGTACTAAATCATTTTTATAAAAACACTGGAGGGTACGATGTTTTTTAATCCTCAATCTGATCAAAACAATATTGGTCGATGTGTAATTTACTTCAAAGATTTATTTACAGATAAATTATTAAAACACTTTACTTTGTAACAAACGAGCTTATAAAAGCTTTTATAAAATATTTATATTGCCTTTTTATTTAAAACAAAAAAAGCTCGTGGAAAAACCACAAGCTTTTATTTTTAAATAAATCCGAAAACTACCAGCGGAAATGAGCAAATGCTCTGTTCGCTTCAGCCATCTTATGAACTTCGTTCTTTTTACGAACAGCATTACCTTCACTGTTTTTTGCAGCAACAAGTTCTGCAGCAAGACGAGTAGCCATATTTGGTTCTGTACGCTTACGAGCAGCATCCAATAACCAGCGAAGAGCTAAAGCTTTTGCACGATCAGGAGCGACTTCCATAGGAACTTGATAGTTTGCTCCACCAACGCGACGAGATTTTACTTCTAAGCGTGGCTTGATATTGTCTAAGCAAAGTTCAAATTTTTCAAGAGCTGATTCTTTACCGTCAAGCTTCTTATTTAATTCATCAAGTGCGGTATATACAATCTGTTCAGCAATGGTCTTCTTGCCTTCTTTAAGCACAACACCAACCAATTCAGTTACGAGTGTTGATTTGTATCGTGGATCCGGAAGGATGGAACGATGTAGAGCCTTTCTTCTTCTAGACATATTATACCTTACTTCTTAGCTGGTGTGGCGCCTTTTTTCTTAACGCCATATTTTGAACGTGCATTCTGACGACCATTCACGGCCTGAGTATCTAATGTACCACGAATGATATGATAACGAACACCTGGAACGTCTTTTACACGACCACCGCGAATTAGTACGATGGAGTGTTCTTGAAGGTTGTGGCCTTCACCAGGAATGTAAGCGGTTACTTCCATTTTATTGGAAAGACGAACACGAGCAATCTTACGAAGCGCGGAATTCGGCTTTTTAGGAGTGCTGGTGTAAACACGGGTACAAACACCACGTTTCTGCGGGCAAGACTTAAGAGCCGGTGAGGCTGTCCTGTTATTGATTTTCTCGCGACCCTTGCGGACGAGTTGTTGAATTGTTGGCACTGTTATCTCCTAGAATTTGGAGTGCAAATATAATTTTTTTAGGAATAATTTCAAGGATAAGTCCAAAATCATTATTCGATATCCTCATCTTCAACGCTATGAACGTCATTATCAAGCATCTGGAAGGCGAAATCTTGGTTAAAATCGCTTTCTTGAGCTTTACGATGAGCTTCAGCCTCTGCTTCCGCGTCAGAATCGGTTACTACCACATTTCTTAAATGTTGAGAACCAGTTCCACTTGGAATCAAACGACCCATAATCACATTTTCCTTAAGACCATTAAGAGGATCAACGCTACCTTCTATGGCAGCACGAGTCAATATCTTAGTAGTTTCTTGGAAAGATGCTGCAGAAATAAAGCTATCCGTCGCTAGAGAAGACTTCGTAATACCTAGGAGCATCGGAATATATCTTGCCGGTGTTTTACCTAAGGCGATTAGTCGTTCATTTTCTGCGCGAAGGCGCACTTTGGATATTTCCTCATCGGGAAGGAAATCAGAGTCACCCGGATCGGAAATTTTTACTTTGCGCATCATTTGACGCACAATACATTCGATGTGCTTATCTGCAATTGCCACACCTTGAAGTCTGTACACCGCCTGAATTTCATTCACTAAATGACGTTGCACTTCTTCTGGGCCTTGAACTCTGAGAATATCATGTGGATCCACACTACCTTCACAGATTTTTTGTCCCATACGAACACGGTCACCTTCATGAACAGCTAAATGACGTCCGCGAGGAATCAAGACTGTTTCTTCAATTTCGCGAACTTCTTCTACACCGTCACGCTTAATAACCAATTTGTCTTTAATAATCACTTTTTGATTGTTACGTTCTTCATTACCGTAGCTAACAAGACCATCAATAGGTGCAATGATAGCGGTATTTTTAGGAACACGAGCTTCAAAAAGTTCAGCCACTCTAGGCAAACCACCTGTAATATCTCGAGTTTTACCTACAGCACGAGGCAACTTCGCAAGTGTTTGACCAATAGTTACATCGTCTTTATCTGAAACAGAAAGAATAGCACTATCAGGCAACATAAAGTGCCCAACCTTGTTTCCAGAGGCATCAATAATGCTAATTGCTGGACGACGTTTACCGCGTTTATCACTGATGATGATCCAAGACTCTACGTCTGTAACTTCATCTTTTTCTACACGGTAAGTTGCATTTTCTTGTAAGTCCAAGAATTGGACCTTTCCAGATACGCTCGAAATAATCGGGCTATTATAAGGATCCCATTCAAATAAGACGTCTCCTTTCTGCACCTTTGCTTGATTTTCTACACGTAAAATCGAGCCATAAGGAACTTGGAAACGGCCTTTGTTAATACCAAAAGAATCAAAAATGACAAGTTCGCCCATACGGCTCATGACAATTTTGTCAGCTTTATAGGTTACAGTATCAACCATTTCTAATTCAATGTGACCGTCAACCATAGCTTTTTTGTTGCTTTCAACAGTCAAACGACTAGAAGCACCACCGATATGGAATGTACGAAGAGTAAGCTGCGTACCTGGTTCACCAATGGATTGTGCAGCTAAGACACCAACTGCTTCACCTAAGTCGACAGGGCGACCAGAAGAAAGCATACGGCCATAACATTTAGCACAGACACCCTTAGGAGAGTCACAGGTCAATACGGAGCGCATTTTCACATGCTCAATACCTGCTGCAGTAATCTTTGGTAGATCACGTTCATTAATCAAAGAACCAGCAGAGACAATCACTTCGTCGGTAATTGGATGTTTAATATCATCACATGGAACACGACCAAGTAAACGATCTTCTAATGGAACAACAGTATCATCACCATCCTTAAACGCGGATAGTTCGATTCCTTGTGTTGTACCACAGTCTTCACAAGTAATCACAAGATCTTGAGCAACGTCCACAAGACGACGAGTTAGATAACCAGCATCTGCAGTCTTAAGAGCCGTATCAGCAAGACCTTTACGAGCACCATGCGAGGAAATAAAGTATTCCATCACATTTAAGCCTTCACGGAAGCAAGACTTAATTGGATTTTCGATAACTTCTTGACCACCCAATTGTTTGGTTGGTTTTTGCATCAAACCACGCATACCAGAGAGCTGCTTAATCTGTTCACGGCTACCACGAGCACCAGAATCGGCCATCATATAAACAGGGTTGAAGCCATCTCTATCATGAGACAATAAATCCCATTGTCTAGCAGCTACATCTGTTGTTGTACGAGACCAAACATCAATAATTTGGTTATAACGTTCACCGTCGGTAATAACACCTTCTTCATAAAGCTCACGAATACCAGCTACTTTTTCAGTAGCAGCATCAAGCATTGTTTGCTTATCTTCTGGAATAATCATTTCAGCGATAGCAACAGAAGAGCCCGCACGAGTAGCCCAGAAATAACCTAATTCTTTTAGATTATCAAGATACTCTACAGTCATACGGTTACCGCTACGACGATAAAGATCATCTACAGACTTTGCAATTACTTTTTTACCAAAAGTATCATTAGCAAAACCGATAACATTAGGCACGATTTCGTTAAGGAAAATTCGACCAACGGTTGTCTTGATTACTGTTGGTTCAAGAAGAGTAGCAAAACGGATTTTTTCACCTGCTTTTGCAACAAACTCCACTTTACCAGATTCATCAGCAAATTCACGAGAACAGAGAGTATCATGTTCTAATGAGCTGTAATAAATCTGACGACCAGTAGGTAATTTTAGATAAACGCTTGCATTCAAATCAATCGCGCCATTTTCATAGGCACGTATTGCTTCAGCACTATCAACAAACTTCATTCCTTCGCCTTTACGGTTTGGACGTGGTTTGGTGAGATAGTAAAGACCAAGCACGATATCTTGGCTAGGTACAGCAATTGGTTGACCAGAAGCTGGATGCAAGATATTATTAGAAGACAGCATTAAAACGCGGCATTCGAGCTGTGTTTCAAAAGAAAGAGGTAAATGGACTGCCATTTGGTCACCGTCAAAGTCAGCATTAAAAGCTGCGCAAACTAACGGATGCAAACGAATAGCATTACCTTCAATTAATTTAGGGTAGAAAGCCTGTATACCAAGACGGTGAAGAGTTGGAGCACGGTTTAACATCACCGGATGGTCTTCAATAATTTGTTCTAGAATATCCCAAACTTCAGGACGTTCTGTATCCACAAATTTTTTCGCTGCTTTTAATGTATATACAACACCTTCTTCTTCAAGACGTTGAATAATAAAAGGCTTATAAAGTTCAAGAGCCATGCGTTTTGGAAGACCGCATTGATGCATCTTAAGTTCAGGGCCAACCACGATCACGGAACGTCCAGAATAGTCCACACGTTTACCGAGAAGGTTCATACGGAATCGACCTTGCTTTCCTTTCAAGAGTTCGGAAAGAGATTTTAATGGTCTATTCGAACCCGCTCTCGCTGTGCGACGGCCGCTATCAAATAGCTGGTCTACAGCTTCTTGCAACATGCGCTTTTCATTACAGAGAATCACGTTGGGAGCACGAATATCGATTAATTTCTTAAGACGATTATTACGATTGATCACACGACGATAGAGCTCATTTAGATCGGAAGTTGCAAAACGACCGCCATCAAGAGGTACTAAAGGACGCAAATCTGGTGGGATCACAGGAAGAACGTCTAAAACCATCCATTCAGGTTGGTTTGGCAAAAGACGAAATTCTTTTGGATAAGTTGTAGCAAATTCTTCAAAAGCAACTAAGATAGAATCTGATTCAGATGAACCTTTGTAGTTTGCTTTGAATTCAGCAACAGCTTCTGCTAAGTCACGAATCCAAGGTTTTTCGCTACGACGATACTTCTCTGGATTATCAAAGAAATCGCGGAAAGATTCTACTTGAGACTTTCTAAATGCTTCAATCATTTTTAAGCGTTTAACAGCTTCTTCACGTTTTGTCTTTGATTTAGAAGTTGCTAAAACACGAAGCTCTTCAGAGATTTTCTTCAAATCTAAGCGAGCCAAAAGCTGCTTAACAGCGGAAGCACCCATCTTAGCATCGAAATGACGACCTTCATTGACTAAATCCACATACTTGAATTCGTCAATCAATTCGTTTTCCTTAAGATCTGTATCACCTGGATCTAGAACGATATATTTTTCGTAATAGATAATATTTTCAAGTGATTTAGTGTCAATATTTAAAAGAGCACCAATAACACATGGCTGATTACGAACAAACCAAGTATGTGCAAGAGGAATAGCCAAATCAATATGGCCCATTCTTTCACGACGTACTTTAGAATGAGTGACTTCAACGCCACAACGATCGCAAATCACGCCACGGTAACGAACGCGCTTAAATTTACCACAATTACATTCCCAGTTCTTAACAGGTCCAAAGATCTTTTCACAGAAAAGACCATCCTTTTCAGGCTTAAATGAACGATAGTTAATCGTCTCTGGCTTGGTGACTTCACCAAAAGACCAATGACGGATTAAATCTGGAGAAGCAAGATGAATTGAAATATCACCAGTATTTTCAGAATATTCAAAAGTAT
>JAAYXQ010000311.1 GCA_012515825.1 Fibrobacter sp. | reverse complement strand
TGTCGGCTGCTTTTAAGGCTTCCGCACGTCGCACGACTACCGCTTGTTCAGGAGAGAACATGGAGACAGACGCACAAGATTCCATCACTTTATCAGCAATGGCAATATTTGTGTCTGTAGCATAAAGGATTTGTTTTGACAGAGGATCGTCTTTTAAATCTTTTAACGATTCAGATAAAAAAAGCTCTATCCGCCGTTCTTTGCTAAATAAGTCACCACCAATCAATGATAGAATCATAGGATTTTTAATTACCTGTAATCTATTATTTCCAGTTGATTAACGTTACCGTTTGGTAATTTGACTTCAGCAATTTCACCACGAGTTTTGCCTAATAAAGCTTCACCAATAGGGCTCTTAAAACTGATTTTACCATTGATAGGATCTACGCCTTCTGGAGAAACCAGTTGATACGTGCTTTTTTTACCTGTTTTGACGTTTTTAACATCAACCGTAGCGCCAAATTTAATGGTTTCTGATTTAGAGGGGTCATAAGCAATGATCACGGAACGAGCAATTTTGTCTTCGAGATAGTGAATTCTAGATTCAATCTCTCCTTGACGATCTTTTGCTGCGTGATATTCAGCATTTTCTTTAAGATCACCCTGAGCACGGGCATCTGCAATCTCTGTGATGATACGAGGTCGCTCTACTTTTTTTAAATTCTCCAACTCTTGTACAAGTTGGTCGTATGTTTCTTGTGTTACAGGGATATTTTCCATACTTTACAAGGTACAAATTTTTTTGAACCATTGTTTGTTATTTTAAAAAGAAATGGACTTTTAGGAGAAAACCTTCATGTATTCTATCATTAAAGATGGCGGCGTTTGTTCTCCCCAAGGCTTTTTAGCTTCGGGAATTAAAGCAGGAATTAAAGTGAGTGGCAATGCAGATATGGCTTTGCTAAAAAGTGAGCGAGCAGCACGTTGTTTTGCTGTCTTTACCACGAATAAAGTGAAAGCAGCTCCAGTTCTTTATGACAAAGATGTTTTAGAACATGCTCACTTTGCTTCCGCTGTGATTGTAAATAGTGGAAATGCGAATGCTTGCACTGGCAGTCAAGGTTATGCTGACAGTGAAAAAATGGCTCTTCTCACTGAAGAGGGTTTGAATTTAACACCGAAGAGCGTTCTAGTCTGTAGCACGGGCGTGATTGGTCATTTAATGCCTATGGATAAGGTGGAAGCGGGAATTCCTAAGCTAATTGAAAATTTAAGCTCAGATAATTCTATTGATTTTGCAAAAGCGATTTTAACAACAGACCTCGCTATGAAGTCTCTCGCTGTTGAAATTAAAACAGAAAAAGGAACTATTCGTATTGGTGGAGCCTGTAAGGGAAGCGGTATGATTCACCCTAACATGGCGACGATGCTTGCTTTTATTACAACAGATATTGGTCTTCCAATTGATTTCTTTGCTGAATTTAGAGCGAATATTGATGACTCCTTTAATGCGATTACTGTGGATGGCGATACAAGTACAAACGATACTTGCATATTGCTCGCTAATGGTATGAGCGATATTCAATATTCTGACTTGAGTTTATCTGAACAAGGTGAATTTAGAGCGGCTCTCACCATGCTAATGCAAGAGCTTGCAAAGTCTATTGTACGCGATGGAGAAGGCGCTACAAAGCTTATTGAAATTCGTGTAGAGAATGCAGAATCGCACAAAGATGCGTTAAAGATGGCTCGTTTTATTGGAACAAGTAATCTCGCTAAATGTGCTATGTTTGGAGAAGATCCTAACTGGGGACGAATCCTTTCAAGTGCTGGTTCTAGCGGTGTCAATATGGTCGCAGACCATACGGATCTCTATTTTGGAGACGTTCAAGTGCTCTCCAATGGCCGTCCAGTAGCATGCAATAAAGAAGCATTACACGCTGTCGTAAGACAACGTG
>JAAYXQ010000159.1 GCA_012515825.1 Fibrobacter sp. | reverse complement strand
GCGATCGCTGTAAAATCCATAATCAAAAATCGAAGCTACATTCGCGTGTTTATTCTTTTTTAATGCCAAATAAAAATCTGGATTAAAATGAAGCCCTTCTTTATAAATTTTTAAAGCGACAGTTTCTTGTTTCTTATACCTCGCGCGGTAAACAAAAGCCTCACCACCAGCGTGCATTAATTGGCAATTTGAAAAATGGATCCACTCTTTCATAAAGACTCCATCAAGAACCTAACAGTCAAAGAATCTTGAGCCCTCTCAGTCCATGTTTTCAAATAAGGATCATTTGGATATTTTTGTAACCCCATCGACCATATATCCCAAGCGTTTTCATAATCCCCTTTTTTCCAATAAAGATTTCCTAAGTTGGAATAAGCGGCTATAAATTCAGGTTCTTTTGCAATGATATAAACAAATGTTTCTTGGGCTAAAGAGTCTTGCCCTTTCGATTGTAAAAATAATCCCTTCAAGTTAAAGCTGAAATAATTGGTAGAATCTAATTCAATCGAACGGTCTAACACAGAGAGAACTGAAGCCTCAGGATCAAGAGAAAGCGTTGCTCTTGCCCAATAAAAAAGGCAAGTAGAATACATTTTTTCATAACCATCTAAAACGCGAGCTCTCTCTAAAATTCTAAACTCATCGTAGGCCTTTTGCCAAAAAGACAAGGCATTTTCACCTCTCCATTCCATTTCTTCGGCAAGCCCAAAATAAGATAAAGCAAGACCATACCTCGCTTTCATAACAAGAGGGTCTTCATCTAAAACAGAAGAAAAAAAGGAAGCTGCTCGTTTAAAGTCACCAATTGCAAGCGTTTTTTCTCCTTTTTCATACAAATCATTCTGACAAGCCCAAAAGGGAAAAAGGCACAAAAACAAACAAAGTGCTTTATTAAAATGGATAAAAATCCTTTTACTTTTTATAAGACGAGACATTGTTTATTAAAATAATTAAATTTTGTCAAAACTTTATCGGAGATCTCATGTCTAAAGTACTAATCATTGGCGCCGGTGGCGTAGCAAACGTAGTCGCACGCAAGTGTGCACAAAATAGTTCCGTTTATTCCGAACTTTTAATTGCTAGTCGGACTCAATCGAAATGTGATGCTATCGCCAAAGACATTCATAATATTCCTGTAAATACAGCAAAAGTAGATGCAGATAAGTCAGAAGAAGTCGCTGCACTGATTAGAGATTTCAAACCAGAACTCGTAATGAATATCGCTCTTCCCTATCAGGATCTCACCATCATGGATGCCTGTTTAAAAGAAGGCGTTCATTATCTTGATACTGCAAACTACGAGCCTAAAGATGTGGCTCACTTTGAATACAGCTGGCAATGGGCCTACCACGATCGCTTTAAGGAAGCAGGCATTATGGCTCTCCTCGGCTCAGGCTTTGACCCTGGAATGACAAATGTCTACACCGCCTATGCCAAAAAGCATCACTTTGATCAAATCGATACTCTTGATATTGTAGACTGCAATGCAGGGAACCATGGAAAGGCTTTTGCCACTAATTTCAATCCAGAAATTAACATCCGTGAAATCACTCAAAATGGGCGCTACTACGAAAACGGAAAAATCGTAGAAATCCCCCCAATGTCCATGCATCAATCAATCAATTATCCTGAAATTGGTGATCGCGAAAGCTATTTACTTTTCCACGAAGAACTAGAATCTCTCGTCAAACATATTCCTGAAATCAAAAGAGCTCGTTTCTGGATGACTTTTGGGCAAGCTTACCTCACTCACTTGCAAGTTTTACAAGATGTAGGCATGACCCGCATCGATCCTGTCCGTTTTAATGGCATGGATATCATTCCTCTTGAATTCTTAAAAGCTCTTCTACCAGAACCTGGTACTTTAGGTGAAAATTACAGTGGAAAAACATGTATCGGTTGTCAAGTTACAGGTATAAAAGACGGCAAACCAAAAACATACTTTGTTTATAATGTTTGTGACCATGCCGAAAGCTACAAAGAAGTTAAAGCACAAGCTATTAGTTATACCACAGGTGTTCCTGCAATGCTAGGTGGGTCTATGATTCTTAAAGGATTATGGAAAGGCGAAGGCGTGTTTAATATGGAGCAATTTGACCCAGATCCATTTATGGCTGAAATTGGTAAATGGGGTCTTCCTTGGAAAGAACTATTAAACGTAAAGCTTGTTTAATTCATTTAGACCGCGAGCTTAAGCTCGCGGTTTTTTTTGTCATTTTTTCATAAAAAAAAGGCCTCGGCAAAACACCGAGACCTTTTTTTATCAAAAATGACTTACTTTTCGATATTATATTGTGCAACAACATTGCCTTGTTGATCGAGAGCACGAACAACATCAGCATCACGTTGAAGAACGAGGTCAGCTTGATGACCTTGAGTATCTGTAAGAGAAACAGATAAAGAACCGTCTGCATTCTTAACAGCTGTTACAGCATTACCTTGAGCATCTTTTTCAAAATAAGAATCACCAGATGCTATTGGATTTGAACCAGTCCAGAATTCAATGGTATTGAAAATTAATACATCACCGAGTAAACAAATATGATAAACAGGAACAATCCAAGCCACTAGATTAACAACAGAGCTAATCCATTTGTCACCAAAAGATCCTGCGAACTTCTGAACCTTACCAAATAATGCGTAGTTTCCATAGCAACCGCTGAAAAGCATAGCAGCACAGGAAAGAGCAATTAGACGTTTTTTCATATATAACTCCTTAAAATGAAAAATCTTAAAGAATATATAAATTTAGAATGAGACTCCCATATGAAAAAGAAATTATTCTGTACGATTAAAATAACCATTTCTTATTTATTTCAAGAAATGCTTTTTTTTGATCAAAAACGACTTTTTTTTTTGATAAAGCTATGATAGTACAATTATTTTTTGTGAGGAATATCACTTTTTTAGTAGAAAAAACTCATAGAAAAGAACAATTACAAACATCAAAAGATCGAATCAAAAGAAAATATCTTCTACATAAACTAAGATAATCTTTCGTTTATATAAAATGTTTATAAATGATTATTACAATCAAAAAAACTCAATTTAAGCCTTTTATATTAATTAAATAGTTCTTCACTTTACCTAATTATTGTATATTCGATATGTTATGATTGGAGGTTGTTTGATGAAACAAATTCTTTTTTTCGCTTTTTTCGTTTTTTTTACCATTTCTACTCCTTTTGCAGCAGAACCATTAACTGTTTGGATTATGCCAAATGGTGCTTCTCCTCAAGAAAAAATGGAACAAGAATTACAACAGTTTACTAAAACAACAGGGATCAAAACAAAAGTCGTTGTTCTAGACTGGGGTGAAGCTTGGAGTCGTATATCTAACGCCCTTAGTACAGGCAAAGGAATGCCTGCCGTTCTTCAGCTTGGAACCACCTGGATTCCTTATTTTGCTTCCCGTGGTGAGCTCTTTGAATTAAACCCATTTCTTTCTCAAATAGATACTTCTCGATTTGAAGAAGTCAGTTTTAATACGACTCACATTGATGGAGATACTTCCATTTATTCTATACCTTGGTTTATTGATGTTCGTGCTATTCTTGCCAATGAAAGGATCTTAAAAGAATTAGGCATTAAAGCTGAAGATATAAAAACCTACGAAGGTTTTTTAAAAACATTAAAAAAGATCAAAGCAGCCTCGCTAAAACTAGATGATGGAACACCTATTCAACCCTATGCATTTCCTGGTAGAAATGACTGGAACATTCCACATAACTTTGGTCCATGGGTTTGGTCTAATGGAGGCTCTTTCTTAGTTAAGGATTCTAATTCATACCGTTCTAATTTACTCGCTCCAAATACGCTGCAAGGCATTGCTCGCTACCTTAATTTTATTTTAGATTCTATTGTAGACCCCTCCAATTTAAATTTGAATACAGCTCAAATTTCTCAGCAATTTAATAATGGAGAGCTAGCCTTTATCTTAAACACCTCTGAAATTGTAATGCAAACTCGTTATCAAGCTCAAGATGGCGGGTTACAGAACTCAAGAATAGGTAATGATGGCATTATTGTATTCCCTGTACCAAGTGGTTCTGCTGGAAGTATCAGTTTTATTGGAGGAAGCAACCTTGCCATTCCAGCAAAATACAAGAACAAAAAACAAGCTCTTCAACTTTTACTGTTTTTAACTCAGGATTCATTCTTAGACGCTTATACAAAACAAATTGGTTTTTTACCTCCCTCAAAAAAAGTACTTGAATCTTGGTCGAAAGATTCCGTTTATAAAGTACTTGTAGAATGCTTGAAAAATGGGCAAAATTACAGAAGTATTCCTCAATGGGGAGAAATAGAAAATCTATTAGGAAGAACCTTTAACAATATTTGGGCTTCCATGGAAATGAAGGATCTCTATTCTGAAGAAAAAATTTACTCTATTCTAAAAGAGAATGATTCTATAATCAATACCGTTTTAGGTGCAGAACAATCAAAACAAAGAATGTCTCTAGATGAATTCAAAACAATCTGGGCAAGCATCTTAAATGAAGTCAATACAGAGGAAAATCTTTCTTCAGAGGAAAAAACAGAGGAAAAAGTCGCCAAAAGCGAAGAAAAATCTTATTTTGACAAAAAAATATCCATCGGAATCTTTTTATTAATGATATTTTTTGGTTTTATCTTTGCATATCAGCGAAAAAAGAAATAAACTATTACTAAAATATGGTAGAAAAAAAGTACTCTATACGCTTAAGAAAGAGCATCATATTTAGAAGCCTTCTTATGCTAATTATAGCAATCACTCTTATTGTAGGAGTGAGTGGTGCTTTTTTTGTCATTTATCAAAGAGAATCGCTAGAGCAAAGTGTATTTGAAAAAAATTCAAGTGATCTAAAACAGGTCATGAATTCCATTACACAAGAACTAGATCAATTTGGAAGTCAACTCTCGTTACTATCTAAAACTACTTCTGTGCAGCAAATGGATTCCATAGTTTCTGCAAGTTTCTTAAAGAGTTTTGACGTATCTACTCTGTTTAAAATAGGAGAATATGTCACTTTATATGATCGCCATCATCAATTTATTTGTGATAATTCAATGATTGGCACCTCTTCGCCTCACCAACCCTTCACTGCTTTCAATTCAGTGACTCCGCATAGGCCATACACCTCAGCTTGGTACTCAGAAGAGGACTTTATACCTAATAAATTCTTTGCCATTGCCGTTGGTGACAGAGCTCACGCTAGTGGATCGCTAGTTGCCAATTTTTCATTTAAACGAATTTGGCAAAAATATGCTTCTCATAAAATTGGAGAAGATGGTTTTTTAATCGCCTTTGACGACAAGAATAGGGTTCTACTATACCCAGAATTATCAAAAATCTTAGAGCAAGAACTTTATGCCTCTGATTTAGGCTTAAAAGATTTTTCAGCTAAAACATTTTCCATTACTAAGCCTACTTTCATCACTCTAAATAACAAACAATACTTGGCTGCCTATAGCTATAATCCACGCTATCAGATTGGAATTCTTTCATTACAATCGAGGGACGAAGTTCAATCTTTAATCGCTGCTGTTGCCTATACAATGGTTTTTTTGTTAGCCCTCACAATTGTTGCTACCATTTTAATTATTCTATGGCTGTTTAAGAACTTTGCTTTTCCATTACGTAATATTATTGAACATATTAATTATATCGCCAGTGGAAATTTCGATTCCGAGCCCTTACCCGAAATCAATAAGGAAAATGAATTAGGTATTTTAACAGAGTCCTTTAACCAGATGCAATCGATTATACAAAAGCAAATTCAAGACTTAAATTTGCATAAAGAGCATTTGGAATTAGAAGTTTTAGAACGCACTCGTGAATTAGAAGAAGCAAAAAATCAACTTGATTTAATTTCAAGAACAGATGAACTAACAAAACTTCCAAATCGCCGTGATATCCGTGAAAAGATCCAACAAGAAGCAAATCGAGCAGAAAGAACTCACAGAGATTTTTGCTTTATATTTATTGATATTGATAAATTCAAAGACATTAACGATACCTACGGTCACTATTGTGGAGACTTAGTACTAAAAGGCGTTGCTGATATTATCAGAAAAAACTTAAGGAAATACGACTATGTAGCTCGTTGGGGTGGTGAAGAATTTTTAACCGTTTTACCAGAAACAGATCTTGATGGAGCAAAAATAGTCGCTGAGCGTTTTAGAAGAAAAGTAGCTCAGATGAAAATTGAGTTTTCTGATACAATTATTGGCGTTACAATCACCTTAGGTGTTGCCCTCTATGATCAAAAACTGGGCGTTGATAGAAGTATTCAACTTTCAGACCACGCTCTTTATAAAGGGAAAATGAACGGAAGAAACCAAGTCGTAATTTGGGATCCTAAAGACACGTCTGAAGATGAATATAAAATGGCTTTATTAGACCAAAAGGCTTTTTTATACGCTTCTTGTCCAATTGATAACGAAGAAAAAAATGATCCTAGTGATTTTGAAATGGATCAACAAAATGAAGACGATGACGAAATTGAAGAAATAGATGATAAAGGAACTTCTTCTAAAGAGTAACAAGTAAAAAAAAAGACCTATTTAAGGTCTTTTTTTTATCGGGATGAATGGATTCGAACCATCGACCACTTGAACCCCATTCAAGTACTCTACCAGACTGAGCTACATCCCGTTCTGATTTCGGATAAATTTAGTTTTTCCTTCTTATTTGGCAAGCCTCGAAAGATATTTATTTCCAATAACCAACTATTAAAATTTCAGGTGTCGCTTTTGGATGAGCCTTGCTTTTAAATGCCACGATATGGCGTAAACTCTTTTGTTTTAAGGCGATCCCATCTCTTGGAATTCCTTTTGTTTTTAGGGTTACTTTAAGAGCAGGTACTTTTCCACCTTCTTTAATCTGATCCAATTTATCAATGTTCAGCATCACAGATTTATACGTTGCAGAAAAAGATTTTGCCGCGATAGAATCTAGTTCTATATCTGGGCGAGTTTTTTTATCCGTACTCCAAACATAAAAAGTCCACTCGCGTTTTTCTCGGGCTTTGTAATACCCTGCATCAAACATTTTTTCACTAAAAAATACTGGAGACTGAACGTCACCTTCAATTGTCGTTGTATAGAAAGCCCCTGTTGTATCCACAAGAACGATGCTATGATTAAAAGCACCTTCCATATACGATGTATTTAAATCAAACTCAATCGTAATCGTTTCATTTGGTTTAATCACAGACGGGTGCTTGAAATTAGATGAGCCTGTATTCTGACTCATGACAGATTCTAGAACAATCGTTTTCGAGGTGGTATTTACGCCTTTTAAAACGATATGACGAACATCTCCTTGCTCTATAACACCTACAGAATAAGACTCTGGGACAAAGCGTATGTCTTTATTTTGAGCCCAAAGAGGGAAGCTAGAGAGAACGAATAAAATAATTGTTAAGCATTGTAATCTTTTCATAGCTCTAAAAATACAAAAATACGAGAAGAATACCTATTTAACCAAGACCAGAGGAACAATTTCTTTTTTCTTTTAGACTTTTTTTTTAACTTTAAGCGGTAAAATTTAACTCACCCCTAAAGAGGTTACTATGTCTGATAATCTATCTGTTCTGGGTAAAGCTCGCGCAGCTTACCAACCCAAACTTCCCTCTTCTTTGAAAAATGGTGCTTTGAAGGTTTCTATTAATAAAGGAACTGCCACAGAGTCCGTTCGAGACCAAGAAAAAATCAAGGCTTTGTTCCCTAATACATATGGAGCTCCAGTTGTTTCATTTACACCTGCCTGTGATTGCTCTTGCACTTGCGAATCAAAAGCGATTCGTGTAGGCGTTGTTCTTTCTGGTGGTCAAGCTCCAGGTGGCCATAACGTGATTGCTGGTATTTTTGATGGTCTTCAATCCATCTCTAAAGACTCTGTACTCTTCGGTTTTCTTGGTGGACCTTCTGGTTTAGAAAACGGAAAATATATTCAAATTGACGCCAAATTAATGGACGCTTATCGCAATACTGGTGGATTTGATATTATTCAATCTGGCCGTACCAAGCTTGAAACAACAGAACAATTTGATCGTTGCATTAAAGTCGCTAATGATTTAAAATTAGATGCCATAACCATTATCGGTGGCGATGACTCCAATACAAACGCAGCTGTTTTAGGTGAATACTTCCAAGCCAAAGGCGCATCCTGCGT
>JAAYXQ010000158.1 GCA_012515825.1 Fibrobacter sp. | reverse complement strand
TTTACGGGCTGCCAGTATGGACCAATCGCAAGTACCAGAATCGTCAGCGCGTGCGACGCGCTGCTAGTATCCTAGGGCTATGCCCGTAAATGAAGAACCACCGGCTTAGCCGGTGGGTTTCTTTTTTGTATCAAAAAATGATTTTATTAATTTAATTTACGGAGTTTTTTAGCCAGTCAACGGCTTCTTGAATTTTAGCCACTTTTGTAATCTTAATCTCATTAGAAATTTTCGGGATCTTACCTGAGGCAGGGATTAATATTTCCCCAAAACCAAGACGCATGGCTTCTTTAATTCGCCATTCTAAAAGATTTACGGATCGAACTTCTCCTGAAAGCCCCAGTTCTCCAATCACAAGACTTTGTTTAGGCATAGGAATACTTAATAAATTGCTTGCAATTGCTAATGCGAGTGCTAAATCTGTTCCTGCATCATTTACTTTAAGGCCGCCTGCAATAGATGCAAATACATCTGATGATCCAATACGAATGGATGCGAATTTTTCTAGTAGGGCAAGAATAATCGTTAGACGTTTTGGATCAATGCCTGCAGCGACACGTTGAGGAACCGCATAATTCGTTTGTGATACAAGAGCTTGGGTTTCAAAAAGAAGAGCTCTAGTGCCTTCTAAAGTGCAACTAATAACACTTCCAGGTAAAGGCTCTTCGCTATTTTGTAAAAACACTTTACTTGGATTCTCCACGGCTTCTAATCCTCTAGAAGTCATTTCAAAAACACCGATTTCATCGGTAGCCCCAAATCGATTTTTTATCGTTCTAAGTACGCGATATTGATGATTTCGATCTCCTTCAAAATACGCTACCGTATCGACCATATGTTCTAAAATTCTTGGTCCAGCGATTTGACCATCTTTTGTTACGTGCCCCACAAGAATCGTGATACACCCAGTGTTTTTTGCGTAAACCATTAGCTCGAGTGTACATTCTCGTAGTTGTGTCACGCTTCCTGGCGTACCAGGTAGTTCTGTTTTATAAACGGTTTGAATTGAATCAATGACTAAAATTTCTGGTTGGATACGTTTTGCTTCTGCTAACACTTTTTCCAAATTGGTTTCACACATTAAAAGCATATCGCTTCCAGAAAGCTCTAATCGTTCACTTCTAATTTTAACTTGAACAGCACTTTCTTCACCACTAACGTAAAGCGTTTTTACATTTGCAGCAGACATGGTGGCAAGAGTTTGTAAAACAAGAGTCGATTTTCCTATGCCTGGATCTCCACCGATTAAAATTAAAGACCCTGGAGCAAGCCCTCCACCAAGAGTTCGGTCAAATTCTGAATTCCCTGTGCTTAACCTTTGGTTTTCTTGACTTTGAATACTCTTAAGGGTCTGAGATGAACTTTCTAAATCTTGGCCTCCAAGACCTCTTTTATTGGCTTTATCTTCTATGATACGTTCTTCTAGAGTACTCCAAGCACCGCATGCACTGCATTTGCCTGACCATTTAGAAAATGTTGAAGAGCATTCTTTACAGACGTATTCGATCGTTGTTTTATTTTTTGCCATAATCCTAAATTAGAAAAAGTAATTGTTAAAAATTGACAAAAAAAACAGCCCTCTACTCGAAGGCTGTTTTTAAAGGCTTAATTTTACTCAGCGCGATTTTTTCTTTTCTTTCTCTTCTTAGGCATTGCGTCATCAGTAACGGTTGAATTTCTAACGGTTGGATCGCGTTTGATTACAATTTCCGCAGCTTTTTCTCCATGTCTTGTGAAACCATATTGACGTGGTTCAAAACCGCTAGGAAATTTAGTCTTTGCATCATAGATTACTTTCTTTGCTGTGAATTTCTCAATCTTGGCGCCAGTGAGATCTGCTCCAGAAAAATCTACGTTTTCCATTTTTGTATCAGCATTAAAGCGTGCACCCTTAAGATCTGAATTAAGGAAGCTTACGTCACGTAAGGTTGCTCCAGAGAAATTAGCACCAGCTAGTTGAGACAAATTAAAGTCTGTTTTCTCAATAGTGGAGTTTGAAAAATTGGCTTTGGTAAGATCAGCTAAATCGAAAATGTTTTTGTAGATATAAGCACCATCAAAAACCGCTTTTAAAAGTTCTGCTTTTTTGAAAACGATTTTATTAACTTCAGTATCAAAGAAGGAAGCTCCAATTAATTTAGACCCTTCAAAAGAACTTTTAGATACATTACCTTTATCAAATACAACACCAGAAAGATCTTGACCATTGAAATTCATATTCTTTAATGTAGCTTGTGCAAACTGAGCCTTTTGAAGTTGTGCTTTTGATAAATCAACATCATTAAAGTCAGTGAGAGATAAATCAGCGCCTTTTAAGTTGACGTTAATGAATTCTGCTCCCTTAAAGATGGCGCGAGATAAACCAGCTTTTGCAAAGTTTACATTTTTAAGATCAACACCCTTGAAAGAAGCGTTAATCAAGTTACATCCAGAAAAGTCTGTTTTTTCAATAGTGGCTTTAGATAAATCAGCACTACCCATTAAGGAACGTGCAAAAGTAGCGTTTGTTAGATTGGATTTGCTAAAGTCAGCTTGAGTTAAATCCATATCCATTAAGGAAGCGCTAGTTAAATTGGATTTACTGAAATCAGCTTTATCAGAAACCTTCATTGCATCTAAACGTGCATTCTGAAGATTTGTTTTTGGAAATCTACTACCTAACAAAGTGGCTCGATAGAGGTTAGCTCCTTGCATATTCGCACCCTTAAAATCAGAATCACGAATATCAGCTCCACTTAAGGTTGCACCTTGCAGATTGGCTTCTGAAAAATCGGCTTCAGAAATAACAGCGTTTTGAAAATTAACGTCTTCTAAGTTTGCACCAGAGAAAGAGGGTTTCTCTCCTGTGGAACGTTGGAAATCGGTTACGTTTTTTACAGCGCGAGCATTATCGAAACGGTAACCATCAATACGTTTATCTCGGAAAGATATCTTGATATCTTGGTTACGCCAATCGGTACCTTCTTGAGCGAAAGAAGTAAAAACCATGACAGTTATCAATAAAAAACTGAGCTTAAAAATGTGTTTAACATTCATGTTCATGTCGTGATCCCTTTTGGATAAGAAAAATCAAAAAAATGGATAGCCCTAAAATAATTAAAAAAAAGTAAAAACTACCAAAGAAAATCAAAAACCTTACAAATAAAAGCTAATTTTAGTCACATTATGGCAAAAATAAAGTTTCAGGAATATGATGTTGTTATTTGCGGGGCAGGTCCTGCTGGTTTAAAAATGGCTTGCGAATTACAAAAAAGAGCTGCTGGGGTTTATAAAATCCTTATTTTGGATAAAAAATCGCCCTGGCAGGAGCCCGTTTTTTGTGCTGAGGCTGTTTCTGCTGATCGTTTATCTGAATATTGGCCTATTAAAGAACATTGGGTTAGACAACGTCTTTCTGGTATTTATTTTACTTCTCCAAGTCGAGATCGTGCTGAATTTTACAGTAAAGATTGTGGTTTAATTCTTAATAGAGCTCTTTTTCACAAAGATATGGCAGATACTGCTGCTTCGTTAGGTGTTGAAACAAATTTTGAGTCCTTGTGTTTAAAGGTAGAGCCGTCTTCGGATGGTCGTTGGGTTTTAAAAGTCCAATGTTTAGGTGATGAAATAGAACTAAAAACCTCAATTATTATTGATGCCACAGGTCCTGGTGCGAAAATTTCAAAGGGTGTTCCAGAACTTGCGGGCATGGAATCAGGAGATGCTGACCTTGAATCAGCTATTTTTGCTGTCGTAGAAGGAATAGAACATAGTCCAGAGCATATCGAATTGTTCTTCGGATCAAGGTTCCCTGGCGGTTATGGTTGGTTATTCCCTCGTGATGGTAAAGAAGTAAACTTGGGATTTGTTTTAGGACGCCATCAAAAGAAAAATGAATCGTCCAGAAAACAGTTATCTGATTTTATTCAACAATATTTTCCTACGGCACATATTAAAGCGGTTTATGGTGGTATGATTGCCTGTGGGCAATCCAAAAAACCAATTGCAAAACATGGATTCTTTAAAATAGGTGATGCTGCTAGTTGTGTGAATCCAATTAGCAGGTCAGGCATCGTAGAAGCGATTGTTAGCGCGGATGTCATGGTGCCGATCGTTTTAGAATGGTTGTCTTCAAGTTCTCCAGAGAAGCGTCGTGAGATTGAACGCGGAGCATTAGATGCTTGGATGAAATCATTAGGTGAATCTCATCTACAGTTAGCTAATGGAAAGAGTATTTTTTCTCAAATTTCAGACAAACAATTTAATAGAGCCACTAAACGTCTAAGCAGGCTCAGTAGAGAAAAAACTACTTTGTTAAGAATTTTTATTGCGGTTTTATTTTCTACGCCAAGTCTTATATGGAAGCTGCGTTCTTTTATTCGGTGATTTATGAGTGTAATAGATGAAAGACAAAAAGAAGTAAAAGCTGTATTTGAAGGGTTTCAAGACCCAGATGATAAGTGGAAGTACCTTATGTGCTTGTCCAAAGAGCATCCTGGGATGGACGAATCTCTTAAGGCTGAAAAATTTATAGTTCAAGGCTGTGCAGCTCGTATGTTTTTAGTCCCTGAATACAAAGAAGGTCTTTTATTTTTTCATATGGATACAGAAGGGGGAGCGGAAAGTCCTTTAATTAGTAGAGGTCTTGGGGCTCTCGCCTTGAAAATTTATAATGGTTCTTCTCCTCGTGATATTTTGAATACTGATCCTCAATTTTTTCAAAATATTGGTTTGAATGTTGGGCTTTCTCCAACAAGAGCGAATGGATTTGCGAGCTTACTTAAACAGATCTATTTATATGCACGAGTTTTTTCTGTCTTATAACAAGTGATATTTAGTGGCAGATCATGAACTACTAGCGCCTCTTTAGAGGTATTCAAAATAAAAAGGTTTTTTTTATAAAAAATAATTTTTTGAATAGTCATTAAATCAATAAAAACTATATTATGCATTATGATAAGTTTTATGAATTTTATGAATAAACGTCCTGTTGAGGATGGAGAAGAAGAACAAGATCCCAAAGCTCAAGTGCCTACTCGTTTTATGAGTTGGCAAGACGCCATTTTTCTTCTTGTTATAGCAGGCCTTGTGGTTGGTGGTTATTATTATTTTCAATACACCAAACAAAAAGGGACTAAGCAATTTGCTGAGTGCCAAAAATTATTTGAGGCAAATGATCTTTTAGCTAGTGAAGTCTGCTATGAAAAAACATGGGAATTGTCTTACGTTACAGATTCTATGGAGTTAGATCGCCAGCATTATTTAGGTTTAATTAGCGATAAAAGAACAGTTCAAATGGATGTCTTTCAACTTGTAGAAGCATCTTTTTTAGAAGGTGATTCTGCTAAAGCTTTTGAAGAAATGACAAAAATGTCAGAACCATTACTTCTTTTGGATCAAGACCAAATAGATCTTTGGAAAGAGTGGTCAAAAAAGAGCGCCATAAAAGCTGCTATTTCCGCTGCTACACCTATTTCTGTAACGGATTCTTCTCAGAAACAGTAATTTTTCTTTGAGTTTCGGAGAGGATAAGAACATTCACCCAGTGTGTTATACCTAGTGTGTTTTCTCCTAGTCTTTCAGGCCATTCTATTAGTGTGATGCCTTCTCCAGATATTAGATGATCAAAACCGATTTCTTCTAAATCTTGAATATAATTGAGTCTATATAAATCAAGATGATAGAGAGGTGGAGTATTTGGATATTCATGAACAATGGTATATGTAGGGGAGCAAACAATCCCCTTAAATCCAAGTGCTTTGCAAATGCCTCTCGAAATCACTGTTTTACCAGCGCCGAGATTCCCTGAGATGGCAACAACTGCTCCTGGTTTCAATGTTTTTGCAAATTGTTCTGCCCATAGAAGTGTTTCATTTTCATTTTGAACAATCATAGTTTATCTCTAAACTGTTCGTAAGTAAAATGACGAACTAAATGAAATTGATTTTCTTTTGTCCAAATGCCTATATCAGGATGTCGGACACCATTAAAGAATGTCGTCTTTACCATGGTATAGTGAATCATATCTTCAAATATTAAACGATCACCTACTTTTAATGGTTCGTCGAAGGAATAGTCTCCAATCACGTCTCCAGCAAGGCAGGTGTTTCCAGTTAATTTGTATGTAAACTTTTTTTCTTGAGCGATCCCACTCCCGCGAACCATTGGACGGTAGGGCATTTCAAGACAGTCAGGCATATGAGCACTTACCGAAATATTTAAAATGGCAATATCTGTTTCATTATAAACAATATCGCCAACCGTCGCTACGAGTTCTCCTGTTTGCCAACCAACGGCCTCTCCAGGTTCGAGTATTACTTCGATACCAGGATACCTTTTTTTGAATGATATAATCAATTGAACTAATTTATCGACTTCATAATCTTTTCTTGTGATATGATGTCCGCCACCAAAATTCACCCATTTCATTTGAGGAATCCATCGGCCAAATTTTTCTTCAAAGGCCTGTAAAACGGTTTCTAAAGCATCGACATTTTGTTCGCACAAAGCGTGAAAATGAAAGCCTTCGATTCCTTCTAGAGCTTCAGCCTTAAATTCTTTTAATGTGACACCAAGTCTTGAAAAACGACCACAAGGGTTGTAGAGATCGGTTTCAACACTGGATGACTCTGGGTTTACTCGAATACCAGGACTCACATTCGTTTTTAAAACTTTATTTTTGAAACGTTCCCATTGAGAAAAACTGTTAAAGGAAATATGATCAGCTAGAGATAAAATTTGATCTATTTCTCCGTCTTCATAAAGAGGAGCGAAAACATGAACTTCTTTACGCATTTCGTTTTTTGCAAGAAGCGCTTCGTTTAAACTGGAGGCTGTGGCTCCAGGAAGATATTCTCCAACGATGGGAAAAGTGCTCCACATACTAAAACCTTTTAGAGCACAAATAATTTTGGCCCCTGATTTTTTTTGCACATAATTGAGGATTTCAAGATTACGGCGTAATCGAGTTTCTTCTAACACAAAACAGGGGCTTGGAACTAAACTATAATCAATCATAGCGCAAATATAAAACCTAACATCAATAAGCTCAAATTTTAGGCTTTTTTTTTGGATCTTTTTTCAAAAAACATTATTCTTTTACTTCCCATTAGTTAAATTTAACAGTGATGAAATTCTTTTTTAATTCATATTTTTTGACACTCTTTCTCTTTTTGGGTTATGTAACTGCTTTCTCAGCAGACACTTCTTCTGTTGTTCCTTCAGTTTCTGATGATTCTCTCAACAGAGGTATTTCTACTGATTCTGCTTTGACCTCTTCACGTGGTTCTAACGCATCCATGGAAGATTTGATTCAAGCAAAATTGGATTCTTTGAATAATTTGTCTGAGTCTCAAACAGGTACAGCTCGTAATTTAGATAGCATCGCAAAAGCTAAATCCGATAGTATTCGTGTTCTTATGACTGAGGGCAAATACATCCAGCGGGTGAAGTACGATAAAAGTAATTTCGACCATTGGAAAATCGACACCGTATTTCAGAAGCAAATGAAAGGTCATTTGTCTGGTTCTTGGCGTACTCCTATAGTACCTCATGGTCATTCCTTCCGAGATTCAGAACTTCGTTTCTTAGATAATGATACGCTTTACGGAGTCACTCGTACCTACTCTGATTCTGGTCGTTATCAGATGACTGGTGAGTATGCTTTTTATGCTCGCTATCGTTTTGAAAATGATTCTACCATTGTCAGTAGAGAAGTTTTTTCAGATCGTGACGTAGTGCGTTGGGATTTTATTTACTTCAAAATAAATGGTGATCAATTAACTTATCATCTTAAAAAGCTTGAGTTTAGGGATCTCAATGATAACTGGTTAAATGCTCTTCAAGGCTTTGATCATGTTTCGCCTGAGATTTATTATCGCCATAAAAAGGATGAAAAAAAGAAATAGTATGAGCCTTTATCTTAGGCTTTTCTTTCTTCTTACTTTAGTCGTTTTACTGTCGGGGCTGACTATGATTCTTGGTCCAGCCTCTTTTTCTTTTAAGGATTTATTTTTTTCAAGTGAATTAGATCCGTTTGCCTTAAATGTTTTATTTGAATTACGCTTACCTAGAGTTTTCGCTGCTGTCTTTGCTGGAACGGCTCTATCTGTAGCGGGGCTTTCTCTACAAAGTGTTTTTAGAAATCCCTTAGCAGGTCCTTATGTATTAGGAATTAGTTCTGGAGCCAGTTTGGGAGTGGCTCTAGTTTTACTTGCAGGTTTTTCTTTTGGCTCTCTAGGCTTTTTTCCTGCAGCCGCTTTAGGTGCTTTTGCCGTGACTTTTTTAGTGTTGATGTTTTCACGGTTATTTGAAAATTCTGCAATGCTTTTAGTTGTGGGTTTAATGATTAGTTATATCGTAGATGCTTGTATTACATTGTTAATGCATTTTAGTGAAGCAGAAGCGCTACGAAGTTATGTGGCTTGGGGCATGGGCTCGTTTTCAAGATTAACAGTAGATGGATTTCTTGCTTTTTTTATTGCTGTAGTTTTAGGCTTATCATTCATTCTTTTTTCTATGCGCTATTTAAATGCAGTTCGCTTAGGAGACGACTTTGTTAAGGGCCTTGGTTTATCCGTTCGTTTATATCAAACACTCGTTCTCTTAGGCACATCTATTCTCACAGCAGCTACTACTGTCTTTTGTGGCCCGATAGCATTTTTAGGACTAGCTGTTCCACATATTGCTTTTGCTCTTTTCAAAACAAGTAATCATCGCATTTTAATACCAGCATCCATATTAATTGGAATAAATCTTTCTTTATGTGTAGGACTACTTCCTCAAATACCTTTAAATGCAATGATGAGTTTATTTGGTGTGCCTGTTGTTTTTTGGGTTTTATTTTCCTCTCGTTATAAAAGAAAGGGAGATACTTATGGCTGAAGAAATTGTCTTAAGTGTAAAAGAACTCAGTGTAGGTTACCAAAAATCGTTAACCACTTCTTTTGATTTGAATTGTTTTTCTGGTGAGCTTATTTGTATGCTTGGACCAAATGGTACAGGAAAAAGTACTTTATTAAAAACACTCGCTGGATTAGTTGTTCCTCTTTCTGGCTCAATAGATCTTTTAGGAAAATCCATTTCAAAATATTCATTAAAAGAACGAGCTCAAAAGTTAACGACTGTTTTTATGGCACATTTATTAACTCCTGAGATGACTGTTAGAGAATATGTCTCATTGGGACGTACGCCTTATGCAGGTTTTTTAGATGCAAGAAGTGAGAAGGATTTGCAAGTGGTTCAAAATGCCATAGAGGATACTCGTTTATCCAGTTTTGCAGATAATCCAATGTATGCTTTAAGTGATGGAGAACGTTCTCGTGTTTTTATTGCTAGAGCTCTTGCACAAGAAGTTAAAGTATTGTTGTTAGATGAACCGACTGCTTTTTTAGATGTACCTCATACGATTTTTTTATTCGATTTACTAAAAAAAATAACTCGTTTAAAAAACAATACCATTATTTTAAGCACACATAATATTGAATATGCGAAACGTTTTGCCGATCGAATCATCGCTTTTGACGGTAAAGGAAACGTTTCTTTAATGGATGTAAAAAGTGCTTTTGAAAGTGATTTTTTACAGTGGACGGAAGGCTAATGTATAAAATTATTTTTTTACTATGTCTCTTTTTTCTTAATACGGGATGTACTAAATCACAAATCACAGAACAAGAATCCACGAAGCATTTTTTATGGAAAGTTTCAGATGCCGATTCTTATGTATGGATTTTAGGCAGTATTCATATGGCGGATTCTACGTTTTATCCTTTAGATCCAGTGATTATGAATGCTTTTAATGAATCACAAGCACTTGTTCTTGAAATAGATATTTCAAATGATAGTGTATTAAATGAATCATCCTCTCTTTCGATGGATAGGGGAGTTTTGCCATCGGGTCAGTTATTAAAGGATGTTCTTCCTGATTCTACGTACATGCATTTAGATTCTTTATTTCGTTCTTGGGGTTTGTCGATCGATCTTTTTAAGAATTTTAGGCCTTGGATGGTAGCGATGCAAATTAGTGCGATGGCTATTGAGCGTACAGGCTTTTCTTCAGAATGGGGTATCGAATACATGTTGATGGATCAGGCTGTTTTATTAGGTAAAGAAATCGTAAGTTTAGAAACACCTGCAACGCAAATAGAAGCGTTGGCGACTCCATCAGATACTCTAGGTGTTTATTATTTAGAAACGACACTAAAAGAAATTTCTCAAATAGACAGTCTCCTTTCTCAGATCGCGTTTGCTTGGCAAACTGGAAATCGTTCAAAATTACAGTCTTTATTGAATCCGAAAAGCCAATTAAAAAGTGATAAAGAAAAAGAAATGGATAATGTTATTAAAGAAAAAATTTATTCGGAAAGAAATATTGGAATGGTAAATCGAATAGAGAGCTTTATAAAAGAGAATAAAAAATTTTTTATTGCTGTAGGTGTCGCTCATTTGATTGAAGATGATGACAATATACTTGAATTGCTCAAAAACAAAGGGTTTAAGGTCGACTCTTTTTAAAATATTGAATCAAGGGCTTGTGTTGTCTTTTTCAATCGATCTGAAATGCAAGCCAATTCGTGTGGCTCGATTATGAAGAGCTGTTCTTAGCATTCCAAAAGCGGCCGCTGTTTTTGTAATAGAAGAACCATTTTCTAAAAATTTTTGACGAATATAATCTCGCTCTTCTTCTAATTGATATTCCTTAAATTCTTTATAGTTTAGTTTTTCCCAAGCTTTATCTTTTTCATCATGATTCTTTTTAGATAAAACGGAATCGATAATGATACTTTCGGATTGAATTTCAGGCGTTTCTGTAAAAGAAATGGCTCGATGAATTGTATTCTCAAGCTCGCGAACATTCCCTGGCCAATCATGTTCTTTTAGCTTTTTTAGTGCTTCCTTAGATAATGAATAAGACTTGCCAAGGGGAGCGTACCGCTTTATAAAATAGGGAGCTAAATCTTCTATATCTTCAAGACGCTCTTTTAATGGAGGAATTTCAATAGGAATTACATTTAGTCTATAGAACAAATCTTCTCGGAAACGTCCTTTAAGAACTTCTTCTTTCAGATTCCTGTTTGTGGCAGCAATCAGTCGGACGGAAACTTTTTTTGTGATATTGGAACCGACTCGACGAATTTCTCCCTCTTGAAGAGCACGCAGCAATTTCGTTTGCATAGGAAGAGGCATATCGCCAATTTCATCAAGAAATAAAGCCCCATTATCCGCTTCTTCAAAAAGCCCAACGCGATCTCCAGTGGCTCCAGTAAAAGCACCTCTAGCATGACCAAAAAGCTCGCTTTCAAAGAGATTCTCTGGAATAGCACTGCAATTAACAATAACCAAGTGTGGTTGCACACTGGCAATCGCTCTGGCAACGAGCTCTTTTCCAACTCCTGAAGCTCCTTGAATTAAAACAGTCCCTTTGTGCGGCAGTATTTGCTCTATTTTTTTATATAAAACTTGCATTGGCTCGCTATGTCCAACAAGTTTTTTTAGACTTTCTTTAAAACGTTTTTTATAAACATAAACTTCTTTGAGCTTTAAAATATGGCTCATTAATTGAAGTTTTAAGTGTTCAATATCTAAGAAGACAGTAAATGTATTCTGAATTAAAACAGGGTAAGAATTTAGTGGCTGAGAACTAAAACCAATTAATAGAGAGTCTGTATAAAATTGTTGTAGCTTTTCGATCGAATCGGGTTGTATAAAAGGTGATTCTAAATTAACGATCAAAATCATTGGAACAAAATGAGGGTGTAATATGACTTTTTCTGAAAAGAGAACTTCATAATCAACGCTAGAAAGAACGTCTAAAATAAATGAAGCGATTGGATTCTCTTCACTCAGAAGTAATATTTTAGTTCTTGGAGATGACACCAATGTCATCACTGCCTCATTAGCCTAATTCTTTTGATCTTAAAGTAGCTGCTTCTACAGTGCGCATTAACACGCCACGGAAGGCCTTTTCTTCAAGGACTTGAAGCCCTGCAATGGTTGTCCCTCCAGGAGATGAAACCATGGCTGTTAAAGCTTGAGGTTCTTTACCCGATTGTTTTAGTAATTCAAGACTACCTTCTAGAGTAGCTAAAGCAAGCTCTTTTGATGCAGAACGAGTGAGTCCCATTTTGACTCCACCCATAATTAAACCTTCAATAAATTCAAAAACGTACGCAGGGCCGCTGCCAGATAAACCTGTCACTGCATCCATTAAAGATTCTTGAACGCGAACGGTAATTCCCACATTCTTGAAAATGGATTCTGCTAAAACAAGTGTTTCTTCCGATACAAAATCTGCAGAAAGAGCGATAGCCCCTTTTCCAACAGTTAATGGTAAATTAGGCATGACTCTTAACACTTCGTGAGAACCAAGTTCATTTTTAAGAGTGGTAGAGGGGATCCCTGCCATAATAGAAATGAATACTTTTTTTGACACTTGTTGAAGGTCTTTTTTCCAAGAAGAAACCACCGTATTAAAAATCTGAGGTTTAACACAAATAAAAGCGGTTTCAGCTTCATTAATCCCTTCCGCAAATGAAGAAACGCGAAGAGCCCCAAACGATTCATATTCTTTAGCAGTTAAATCGTTTGGTTCAAAAAATAAAATATCTTGTGGAGACTTTTTTGCTTGAAGCAATCCTTTTAGAATCGCTCCACCCATATTACCAACACCGATAAAAAATATTTTTTGATTCATTTTCATTTCCTCACATTTATCCGTTCATAGAAGATAAGAAGTCTTTATTTGTAATGGCATTGAGCATTTTCTCTCGCATGAATTCCATAATTTCAGTAGATGTATGGTCTTGCAAGTAGCGACGTAGAATCCAAACACGACGCAGTTCATCTTCGGATAAGAGAAGTTCTTCTTTTCTTGTACCAGATTTGAATATATCAATAGCTGGCCAAATTCTCTTTTCTGAAATACGACGATCAAGAACGAGTTCCATATTGCCAGTACCCTTAAACTCTTCAAAAATCACTTCATCCATTCGGCTGCCCGTTTCAATAAGAGCTGTTCCAATAATGGTTAGTGAACCGCCATTTTCAATTTTACGAGCGGCACCAAAGAATCTTTTTGGGCGTTGCAAAGCCATGGCGTCGACACCACCAGATAAGATTTTACCAGAATGAGGAATGACTACGTTGTTGGCGCGTGCAAATCGAGTAATAGAGTCTAATAAAATGACAACATCATTACCATGCTCGACGAGTCGCTTTGCTTTTTCAAGAACCATGTCAGCGACTTGAACGTGACGTTCTGGAGGTTCGTCAAATGTAGAAGCAAGAACTTCACCTTTCACATGACGACGCATATCGGTTACTTCTTCTGGACGTTCATCAATCAATAATACAAGAAGCTTCACTTCTGGATGGTTTGCTGCGATGGCGTTTGCCACATTTTGAAGTAAAACCGTTTTACCAGTACGTGGAGGAGCAAGTAAAATACCTCTTTGGCCTTTACCAATTGGGGTAAATAAATCCATAATACGTGTACTTAACTCTTCTTTATTCCATTCCAGATTAAACTTTTGAAAAGGATGAATAGGAGTTAAATACTCAAAGGAAACACGACGCTTTGCCTTTTCTGGAGGGTCAAAATTAATCGTATCAATTCTCATTAAGGCAAAATACTTTTCATTATCTCGAGGCTGTCTAACCTGCCCAGTAATAGAATCGCCTGTTTTAAGCTCGAAACGTTTAATCTGGTTAGGGCTAATATAAATATCGTCAGGACCAGCTAAATAGTTATGATCAGGGCTTCTTAAAAAGCCGTAGCCTTCGTTTAAAATTTCAAGAACACCTTCTGTATAGATAGGCACATCTTCGCCTGCGGTGGCGCCAAGAATTCTATAAATTAAAGCTTGTTTGCGTAAACGTTTTACATCTGGAATTTCTAATTCAAGAGCTTGACGTTGAAGTTCAAACATCGGCATGTTGCGGAGTTGTTTCCACTTTTGTACAGCAAGCGCTACTTTTTCTGGATCAGCTGGTGGAGCTTGAATCATTTCATCTGTCACATCATCTTGAGGCATGTAGCGATTATTGCGACGATTTTTATACTTATTGAATTTATTGAACTTATTGTGTCTTTGATTTTGATTAGGGTAGCGTTGTGGGTAATCGTTCTGCTGAGGATTTGTTTGACTTGGAACGGCTTCAGATGATTGAGCTTCTTGTTCTGCTGAGACAGGAGTCTCATTATTTTCAGGTGAAGAATATTCTTCTTCTTTGACATATGATTCAGGTGCAGAAAGATCTTCTATCACTTCCTCTGATTTAGATTCCGAAGGCTCTTCAGAAGGTTTTTCTTTTTTAGAACGAGTAGACTTTCTTCCTTTATTCTTCTTTGCGGTTTCTTCGGGAAATTCTATTGGTTGAGCTAAATCCCCAAGAGCTTCTAGGTTAGGTATGGGGGCATCTAATGGAATTGTATCAGAAATAAGTTTGGAATCGTCTGTAGTAGAGTTCTTTTTCGGTCTCGGCACGTATGCCTCCTAAAATAGCAAAGGATATTGGATATAGTTTCAAAGATAAAATGATGAATCCCAGTCAAATATTTTTATAAAAAATAAATAAACAGCCTTTTTGACTGAAACTGAATAATAAGATAGATAATTTCCGTGTTTTTGTCATAAAAAAGGTGTTTGAAAATCTATATTTGGGGTGTGGAAACTTTAGAACGAGTATTTATAGCTTTAGGTAGCAATATTTCTCCAAGAGGACCTCGATTAAAGGCAGCTCGTCAAATGCTTCAGGGCATCGCTGCTGGAGGCTGGAAAGAAAGTGCTATCTATGAAACCCCTCCGGTTGGACCTGAGGGGCAGGATAATTATTTCAATCAAGTGGTAAGTTTTTGGTATTCCAAGGGGAAAGGTCGTCTTTTAAATTACTTAAAAGGAGCTGAGCTTCTCTTAGGCCGAAAGCCAAGAGGTCATTGGAACTCAAGAGAAATCGATTTAGACTTGTTGTATTACGGGGAGATCGTTTCTCATGGCCGTCCAACACTACCTCATCCAGAAGTTCAAAAACGTCAATTTGTTTTAATCCCCCTTTGTGATATCGCTCCCGAATGGAAGGATCCATTAACAGGTCGTACTCTTCAAGAAATACTTTTTGAATTACGTCGTCGAGAAGGTGATCTTGGTTTTAAGATTGTTGATCCGGAGGATTCTTAAATGATATTAAATCCAGATATTCGTTTCTTGGCTATTGAAGGCGTAATTGGTGTAGGTAAAACTTCACTAGCGAAAGTGCTTGCAGAGCGTTTGAATGCAACTCTCTTAGAAGAAATGTTTGAAGAAAATCCATTTCTTGAAAAGTTTTATCAACAACCTGAAGAATACGCTTTTCAAACTCAGTTATTCTTTCTTTTATCAAGACATCGTCAATTACTAGATTCATTTATTC
>JAAYXQ010000157.1 GCA_012515825.1 Fibrobacter sp. | reverse complement strand
TGTGGGAGCGAGTATGTGTTTTGCCTCTCCATTTTCCACGCCACCGAATGCACTTGTGATGAATCCAGGTCGTTATACCTTTATGGATTATATTCGTGTAGGTCTTCCTTTGCAAATAGTCATGGGAATCGTAATGGTATTTGCTTTACCAATCATTTTCCCATTTAACCCTTAATTTTTATTTGCAAGTATATGCAAAATACGTTCTCTCCCAATACTAGATTCTAAATCGGAAAAAACTTCAGAAGCAAAATTTAAGAGCAGAATTTCTTCTGCTTTTTTTGCATCGATTCCGCGAGATTGCAAGTAGTATAAACTTTCTGCATCTAATTCTCCACAAGTATTGCCGTGCGTGCATTCCACATCATCATGGTAAATTTTAAGAACTGGTTTTACCGAAACTTTAGCCTCTTCTGAAAGAAGAATGCTGTTGATTAGTTGGGCTGAATTGACCTCAGTACAATCTTTCCCTACATGAACAGCACCATCATAACTCACATGGCTTTTACCGTTTAGAATTTGCCGTACGAATTGATTGTTTTTCGTATGTGGAGCATTATGATGAATGGTCAAGTGGTAATGTGCTTCGGTTTCGCCCTTCAATTGATTTAGCAAACGAAAGTCTACTGTAGAATCTTCGCCATTTAAAAAGAGATCAAAACTTTGCCTATAACATCCAGTGTTTTCTTGAAGGCCTAATATTTTGATTGATGCTTTTGCAGCGGCAACGATTCGAACATGTCTAAATTGAAGACTATGATTTTGTAGCGGATTACAAAAGAACAATTCTAGCTTCGCATTTTCTTCTACAAAAAAATCAAGACGCTCTGCTGTAAAAGCATGTTCATTTTTATTATCTAAAATTTCAAGAGAAACGTCGGCGCCTTTTTGAATATGAAATAGCGTATGGCTAAAATCATCTCTAGCTTTTAGAACTCCTGTTTCTTGGGCATTCGCATCAATTGTTTTTAAGAAGGTATTACGAGTATGAATGAGAGGGATTAAGGCGGCAATATTTTTTTCCGTATCAATTCCCAAATCAAATTCTTTAGAAATACTTTCAGAAAAATTCTCTTCGGGGGAGATGACGTTAATCTTTTGAAAAGCAGAATTGGGAAAGAAGATCCAATCATCATGACGAGCTTTTGGTAAACCAATGCTTTCAAATCGAGAATAAGCTTTTTGTTGAATATTCATTAGGCTTCCTCTATCCAGTCATAACCTTGTTCTTCTAATTTAAGCGCAAGTTCTGGACCACCGCTTAGAATGATTTTTCCTTGTCGTAAAACATGCACAAAATGAGGTTTTACATAGTCTAAAAGGCGTTGATAATGGGTCACTAAAATGACGGATTTTTCTGGAGTCATCATTTCGTTAATCCCGCGAGCGACAATACGTAAAGCATCAATATCTAAACCAGAGTCTGTTTCATCAAGGCAAGCTACTTTTGGGTCAAGGATTGCCATCTGTAAAATTTCATTTCGTTTTTTCTCTCCACCAGAGAAACCTTCATTCACCCCGCGACTAATGTAGCGATCATCCATCTCCAATAGTGAGGTGTATTTTTCCATGAGTTGATTGAACTCAGAGTCTTTTATTTTTTCTAATCCTAAATAAGCTCTTTTAGAATCAAGAGCCATTCTTAAAAAATCCACGTTTTTTACGCCTGGAATTTCAATAGGGTATTGCATGCTAATGAATAGCCCTGCATTTGCTCTATTATTAATATCCATGCCTAAAATATCTTCTCCGTTTAAGATAACCGATCCAGAATCGATTTGATACGAAGGATGCCCGCTGATGGCTTTAAACAAGGAGCTTTTCCCAGAGCCATTAGGCCCCATAATGGCATGAATTTCTCCTGGTTGAACCGTTATGTTCACCCCTTTTAGAATGGATGTACCGTCTTTAAGACTTGTTTTAAGATTTTGAATTGATAACATAAGGGGATCTCCGTAGTTTTATCCTTCTTGAATTTTATGATGAAACTCAAGTAAAAGGGTTCGGTTTTCTAAAATTTGATGAAATAAATCACTACTATTAATATGGCCAAGATTGCTTTCTCTTAAAAGTTTTTGCTGCTTTTTTGAAAACGCATTGATCTCTAAACGTAACATAGTAGATTCTTCGTTTTCTTTTTGCTTGAGCTCATTACAAAAACGATCACATTGGCGCTTGAATAAAATTAATAGGGTCTCAAGAAACTCTTTTTGAGCGTTGGCTGGCGACCAGATTTCTTCTGGAAGCCCTTCTAGAATTTCTGGAAGAGGAGGATTTGCTATCGAGTGAAGTATTTTAAGATTAATTGTTTGGTGTTCTGCATATAAAGCTAAACCATCACCGAGCAATTCTTCTAAAAGAGAAGACTCTAAAAGAGGAAGATTTTGAGCAATAAAATCAAGGCTAAAAAAGCGGCTTGCTGGTTTCCATAAATCATTATTTCTTAAAATCAAGTTCACAAATCGAAGTTCAACGCCAGAAAGTATATTCCAAGGCACCTGAGGTGTATTATCAATGGCTGGCAGTTCTTCTACAGCTTTCTTTTTTACTGCAACAGGGCGAACATGAGAAAGCGAACGAGACGTGTTAAATCTTTCAGAAAGTAGATTCAGATATTGTTCTTTTAATTCTACATCTTGGATTGCTGCAATGAGCGATTTCGCGTGATTTACAAAGACTGCTTTTTCTTCTGGACTTTGAGTTTCTTTTTCGATAGAAAGATAGTGAAGCCAGTCTAAGGCTTGTTTAATTTCATTGAGAAACGCACTCGCTCCATTTTCTCGAACAAAATTATCAGGGTCTATTTTTTCTCCATTGGGCCTTGAAAGAGAGAAAATACGAGGAGCAATATTATGAGGTAAAAGAATTTCTAAACTTCTCATCGTGGCTTTTTTACCAGCGGTATCACCATCAAAGACTAAGAAAGCGGTTTTAGCATATCGGCCGAGAATCTTAGCATGCATTTCTGTAAGAGCTGTTCCAGAAACTGCAGCTACATTTTTTATTCCTGCTTGGTAAAGAGAAATTAAATCAAAATAACCTTCTACGAGAATAACGGCATCTTCTTTTGCAATAAAATTCTTTGCATGATTTAACCCAAAGAGAATATCACTTTTGGAATACAAAATGGTTTCTGGGCTATTCATGTATTTGGGAGCTCTAGGTATATCCTTCATAATGCGCCCGCCAAAAGCCACGACCGTTCCAGATAAATTATGAATAGGGATCATCAAGCGACCACGAAATTTATCAGTGATGCCTCCATTTTCTTTTTCTATCGCCAGGCCAGCTTTTACTACTTGCCTAGGTGAAAAACCTTCTTTAGCTGCAAGTGAAATAAAATCTGAGGGATTTTCTGGCGCATAGCCAATTCGAAATTCTTGGCGAGTTTCTTCTGTAATGCCTCTTTTAGCAAGGTATTCTAAGGCAGGAGCATTTAATGATAATTGATTTTCAAACCAAGTGGCTGCAAGCTCGTTCAAATGACGAACAAACTCTTTTTCTTCTGTGATTTCTGCTTTTTCGGGTTCTCCAAGAACGGGTAGTGAAAAACCACTTTCTTGAGCGACCCATTCTACAGCCGCCTTAAAATCAAGCTTTTCATGCTCCATCACAAATTTGAAAACATCTCCACCAGCGCCACAGGCAAAGCATTTATAAATCCCTAGTTGAGGATTCACATTCATAGAAGGAGAACGGTCATCATGAAAAGGGCATTTGCCAATGAAACGCCCCACGCCTGATTTTTTTAAAGGCACAAAGCGCTCAATAATTAGAGCAATATCAGCGTGTGCTTTAAGTTGTTGAATCAGGTCGTCGTTGTAAAAAGCCATAAGTTAAAAGATAATTAAACCGTGCTTACATGACTCCAAGAGTTTGCCAACGACCCTTTCTCCAGCGAATATAATTAACAATGGAACGATAAAATTCATCACAAGCCATCCCAAGCCATAGACCAATAATCCCTAAATCTAAAACGAAGGCTAGAAATAGAGCAGAGCCAACACCCAAAGTCCACATCATACCAGAACCAACGATTGCAGGGAACGATGAATCGCCAGCGGCACGTAAGGAGCTTGTAATCACAATATTTGCGGCCTTAAAAGGCTGTAGCACAACATCGCACCAGAGGCAAGCGGCACCTATTTGAATAACTTCTGGATTACTGGTGAATATCGTCATTAAGCGAGGGCCTAAAAGAGCTACGGTTAGTGCGATCAAAAAAGAACTAATACAACTAATAATTAAACTTTGGTGAAGACGTCGATTTGCCTTTTTGTAGTCATGAGCCCCTACGAGATGAGCGACAAGAATTTGGTTTCCACTCCCTAAACCGACGCTTAAAATCACAGCAAGAGCGGCTAAATTAGCACTAAAAATTCGAGAGGTCATCGCGAGAGTGCCTAAATGGACTACCATCGCAGTGATGAAAATTTGAAAAAGTTGAAAGCTAAAAGGCTCTGCAGCGGCTGGAAGTCCAATACGAATCCAGTCGGGCAAAATAACACGGATTCGCTTAAAATCACTTCTTTGATTCTTGTGGTGTATTTTAGTTTTAAGAATAAAACCAAGAAAAATTGCTGAAATTAACCATGAAATAGCAGTGGCTAAAGCGACACCATGAACTCCCAATTGAGGTAAGCCAAACCAGCCTTCTAAGAAGACTACATTTAGAAAAGCATTACTCGCAATAGTGATTATATTACCAATCAAATTCCAGATGGTTAAACCATGAGTTGCAATTAAGGCAGTATAAGTTGTCTGTAAAGCTCTAAAAGCAAAACCAAAGGCTGTGACAAATAAAAATTGTTCAGCGTAGGCGGCAGGGGTGGGCTCTAATCCAATCCATCTTGAAATGGAAGAGGAAAAAGGAAGAATAAGCAAAGTCATGCTAATGCCAAGTAAAAAGCTCCCAATGATAATCATTGTTTGAGTAACACGAGCATGTCTGCTATAGTTGCCTCCAAGGTACTGTGAGGCGATACTTGCTCCTGCTTGAGAGAAAGCTTGTATTGCCATGAATAAAGCTCCCAAAATAGGTAGAACAGCGCCAACGCCTGCTGCGGCTACTTCAGAGGTGCGTGAAAGAAACCAACTGTCCATAATGGGCTGAAACATGCCAACACCAAATGTCAGTATCAATGGCCAGGATAAACTAAAGAGAGAGCGATCCTTCACTTGCATAACGTTAAATTCTAGAAATGAGTAGGGTTTCTTGGAATGGGGTTTAAAAATTAAGAGGTTCCTCTTGTAAACAAAAAAAGAAATCCACTTTTAAAGAGCTTAATTATTTGGATAGCAGTTTTTCTCTTAGTTCAAGACGTGCGGCTCTTCTAATTTCAGCATTATTATAACGTCTCTTTTCATCTTCTGTTTCGGGGATAATCGCAGGAACTTCTTTGGGTCTACCTTTTTCATCGATGGCGACAAATGTCATATAAGCTCTGCAAATATCTTCATTTGGTTTTCCTGGAAGCCATGCCGTGACTTTCAAGCCTATTTCCATTGAGGTTCTGAAAGCTCGGTTTACGGATGCATGAATAGTGAGCATTGTTCCTACTGGAGCGGGTCTTAAAAAATGAATCCCGTCGACAGAAACGGTAGTTACTTTAGATTCACAATGACGAAAAGCAGCCATGCATGCCGTTTTGTCCATTAAAGAGACTAAATGGCCACCAAAAACAAAACCATAGGCGTTCACGTCACTTGGATGGACGATGTCATTAGTCTCGATGATGGATTCTTGAACTGTTTTTGCTTTCATTTTCATAGGACTAATCTTAGAAAAAATAAATGGATAGGGGGAGAGAATAAAAAAAGAATAGAATGATAATTCATTAAAATCTCTCAAATAAATGAATGATTTTTTAATAGTGAATCTAAGTTAAAAAAATAATAAAACGCTGTTTTTGAAGTAATTTAAGCATTTTAAGTTTTTTTATGGGCTTTCAAAAAAAACATTTTTATATGCAAAAAGAAGTATTAATTAAAAAGATTTTTCAAAATAATCCGAAAGGATTATATGAGATTTGTAAGAATAAATTATTTTATTAGCTGTTATTTATAATACTTCGTTTATAGAGAATTATAAATAACTGTGTGATGATAAGTAATAAACCCTCTTTTTAAGAATGGCAAATTGACTTTTGTATAGACCCTCTTAAAAAGAAATATCATTCCGAGGATGATCGAGTAAATTCGGAATGAAGTTTTTCTGGGGGGAGCTACGCAAAGCAATTTGCAATAGAGCTCGTCTTCCCGTCCTTAGTTCATTCTAAGGGCGGGATTTTTTTGACACAAAGATGCCTTTTAACACCTCTGTAAAAAAAATAATTGGTATGAAACACAAAAAAAGTTTATAAAATCAAAAAAATAGGCTTTTTTTATTTGAAAAGAAACATTTTTAATTGAAGCATAAAAAAAGGTTTGCTGAAATATTCAACAAACCTTTATAAATACAATCGCCAACTTTTTAATTATAGAACAAGCGAAGCTTTTCTGTAATTTGGTCTAAATCGACCATCTCAAAGTTCTTTTCTGAGCGAAGTTTCCATTCGACTTGGCCTTGTTCAAGGCCTTTTTTGCCAACACCAATTCTCACTGGAATACCCCAGAGATCAGCATCTTTGAACTTAACGCCAGGTCTTTCTTCTCGGTCATCTAGTAACACTTCAAAGCCAAGAGAGGTGAGTTCTTTTTCGAGTTTATCTGCGGCTTCGATGACATTGGCTTCTTTACCAATAGAGACAATTTCTACTTGGAAAGGGGCAATGCTTTTTGGCCAAATAGGACCAAATTCATCATGAGAGTTTTCGACAACACTGGCCATTAAACGACCAACTCCAATGCCATAGCATCCCATCACAGCAGGTTCGCTTTGCCCTTCAGGATTCAAGAAGGTGGCTTTCATGCTTTCAGAAAATTTAGTACCGAGCTTGAAAATATTACCAAGTTCAATGCCACGAGTTTCTGTTAGCATCTCATCGCAATTAGGGCAATGACAAAGAGCACTTGCTTCGGCAAGGTCTAATACTTCATAATTTGAAAAATCGCGTTTAGGATTGCAATGCTTGAAATGGAAGTCTTTCTCGTTTGCTCCAACGACTAGATCGTTAGCGTTTTCTAGAGCGAGATCAATTAGGACTCTAGTATTTTTTGCTCCAATAGGGCTTGCAAAACCAGGCTCCATTCCTGAGGCTTTGATCAAGGATTCATCTGCAGGAATCAATTCTTTCGTTTTTAAAATATTACGAAGTTTAATCTCTGAAACTTCAAGATGACCTGGAACTAAAACAGTCACGAGTTTCCCTTCGATATCAAAGAAGACGCACTTGGCGGTCGCTTCTGGAGAGACTTGTAAAAAGGAAGAGACTTCTTCAATACCTTCTTTATTTGGAGTGGCAACCTTTTCTAACGCCGCTTCTGCGTTATTTGTATAAGGATGTCTTTGGAATTTGGCAATTTCACGATTAGCTTGATAACCGCATTTCTTACAGAGAATGAGATAATCTTCTCCACTAGGTGTATCTAGCATAAATTCATGAGCTAATTTACCACCCATAATACCAGTATCGGATTGCACAACAACTGGCTCAATCCCTACACGGCGGAAAATGCGAAGGTAGGCTTGGTACTGTTCTTCGTAATAGGCATCTAGATCTGCTTGTGTGGCATGAAAACTATAAGCATCTTTCATTAAAAATTCGCGGACGCGAATCAAACCGCCACGAGCTCTTGCTTCATCTCTATACTTTGTTTTGAATTGATAAAGCATAAAAGGAAGTTGCTTGTAGCTTGATAAAACATAGCGGCTAGCATCGGTAACGGCTTCTTCATGAGTCATCGCCAAAACCATGTTATGATTATTACGATCTTTGAATCGTAATAGTTCGTCTCCAATGGCACTATAACGTCCAGATTCACTCCAAAGTTCGGCTGTTTGTACAATTGGAAGATCCACTTCAAGGCCTCCCACTCGATTCATTTCTTCTCGAATAATATTTTCAATTTTTTTCATCACACGATGCCCAATAGGCAACATGCTGTATATTCCAGTAGAAAGGGGTTTAATATAGCCACCACGCATTAAAAAGATGTGGCTTGCCATTGTAGCGTCACTTGGCGTTTCACGAAGAGTAGTATAAAAATAGCGAGAAAGTTTCATAAAGGTTCTGTTTGTTAATTTTGGAAAAAATTAGTAAAAAAGAAGGAAATATATGAATTATGTCTAACTAAGAAGTCGCTTTTTTGCTAATTTACGAGCGATTCTAAAGAACCTGAGGAGGCTTCTCAATGAAATTAAAATGCTTAATATTATTAATGCTAGTGTTAACTATGCTTTCAGCTTGTGGAACCAAAGAAACTGGAAATTCCACAATTTCATCAAATTCAACAGATGAACAAAAATTTTCTTATATGCTAGGTGTACAATTTGGTCGCCAAGCATTTCGTTTAGTGCCTCAACAAATGGGTCATGAATTAGAAGAAGATTATACAGTTCAAGGAGCTCTTGATGCGGCTCTTGCATATGATGATACCACTAAGGCAATTCAAATTACTAATGATACGTTGAGAGCTGTCAGTGAACGCTTTTCAAATGTGGCTAGGGAACGTTTAGAAAAGGCTCGTCCTGATTCAGCTACAATTGCTAATAGTCCAGATCCTAGACAATTGCGTCATATATCCGATTCCTTATTGAAATTATTACCTGTGGAACCTGCAAAACCAGGAACAGGGAAAGTGGTGAAGGTATCAGACTCGTCTTCTGACTTAGAAAAATTTTCATACATGCTTGGTACAGAGTTTGGTACTCAATTTGGATCCATCGGTTCTCAATTAAAAGTGACTCTTTCTCCAGATGCATTTAAAGTAGGTTTGTTAGATGGGGCAAAAGCTTATCGCGATTCTTCTTATCAATTCCAACTTCCAGAAGATTCTCTTCGCGCTGTTGGCCGTCGCTTCTCAGAAAAGGGTAGAGCTGCTCATGAAGAAGCTCAAAAAAAGATGATGGAAGAAGAAGCTAAATTAAAAGCGAAAGCCGCTGCTTATGTCGGAGACACTCTTCCTGATGGCACACCAGCAAAAATTAATTTCACAATAAAAATGAGTGCCCTTAATTCAAAGATTGAATCTTTTGCTCCTTATGCAGGTAAACCTCTTTTTGTATTTTACTACTCCACTACTTGCGGACATTGTCGTAATACTGCTCCCAAAGTGGAAGAATTTGCTGGAAAATATAAAGGCGAAGGTTTAACTACTGTCGCTATTACCACAGGCGGAACACCAAAAAGAAATATTCTTCGTTTTAGTGATGAATTTAAAATTCAAAACATGGAAATCTTATCTGATGACGAACGTCTTTTTGGTCAATTATATGGTGATGGTTATGTGCCAAAATTTTACTTAGTAAATCCTGATGGAACTTATAAGAGATACGCTTCCTTTGAAGATAACTTCAATGAAATTGAAGCCGATGTGAAGGCATTACTGAAAAAATGAGTTCTATAATTGCGGAATACGATGTTGTCGTGATAGGCGGTGGGCATGCGGGTATAGAGGCATGCCATGCTGCTTGGAAGCTTGGTGTAAAAACCGCTTTACTCACAATGAGTATTGATGCTATTGGTCGAATGTCTTGTAACCCAGCCGTTGGTGGAATCTCAAAAGGACAAATTGTTCGAGATATAGACGCCCTTGGTGGATTGATGGGGATCCTGACCGATAAAGCAGGTATACAGTTCCGCATGTTAAACAAAAGTAAGGGGCCTGCCGTTTGGGGGCCTCGTGCTCAATGTGATATGAATTATTATAGTGAGCTCGCAAGAGATACTCTCACGGCATTACCTGGCCTTTCCCTGATTGAAGGGGAATTGGCTTCTTTCTCAAGGTTACCAGATCAACGCTTTGAGCTGATTTTACTAGATGGTTCAAGATATATTTCAAAAACATTTGTTATTACAACTGGTACTTTTCTAGCATCTAAAATGTTTACTGGTAACGATACAAGTGTCGGTGGTCGAGTCGGGGAAGCAAGTTCTGATAAGCTTTCAGAAAATCTTATCTCTGCTGGGATTGCATTACGTCGCTTAAAAACAGGAACGCCTTCTCGCTTGGATCCAGATTCTTTGGATTTTGATGAGTGCGAAGTGCAGCATGGAGATGAAGACCCTTGGTCTTTTAGCGATCGAGAACAAGTTCCTCTAAATAATAACGGCGTTTGTTGGATCACGCGAACGAATTTGAAAACACATGAAATTTTGCGCTCTGGGTTTAAGGATAGCCCTATGTTTTCAGGGCGTATTCATGGAAAGGGGCCTCGTTACTGCCCTAGTATTGAAGATAAGATTAATCGTTTTGGTGACAAAGATGGACACCAGCTTTTTTTAGAACCTGAAACTCGAGATATTGGTCGAGTCTATGTGAATGGTTTTAGCTCAAGTCTACCAGCGGATATTCAGCTTGCTGCTTTGCATACGATGCCTGGTCTTACACGAGCTAAGGTTTTACAAATTGGTTATGCTGTAGAATATGATTCTGTAGATGCCACGCAGTTAAACCCCACTTTTGAATGCCGTCATTATCCAGGGCTTTATTTTGCGGGTCAAGTTTGTGGTACCAGTGGCTATGAAGAGGCGGCTGGCCAGGGTTTAATGGCTGGGATTAATGCGGCACTGAAAGTGAAAGGCGAAGAACCTTTTATTCTAGGTCGTTCTGAAAGTTACATCGGTGTGATGGTCGATGATTTAGTGAATATTTTATTAGATGAGCCGTATCGAATGTTCACAAGCCGTGCGGAATACCGTCTCTTTTTAAGATCGGATAATGCAGAAACTCGCTTAAAAGCCAAAGCGCGAGACATAGGCATGATTTCAGATCGTGATTGGCAAGATTGGATTACGCGCGAAACAATCATGCGAGATGTTCATGACTTTTTATCTAAAGAATCAGGAACGCCAACACAAGTGAACCCTATTCTTGAACCCAGTGGTCAAGCTCTTGTTTCGGATCGAGTGCGTTGGATTCAAGTGTTACGTCGCCCTGGAATTGATCCAGAAGCCTTTTTTAAGGTAGCGTGCCCAGATAAAAAAATGACTCGCAGAGACCAGTGGTTTTTGTATGCAGAAGAAATTTATGCAGGCTTTTTTGAACGTCAATTAAGAGAAATAGAGCATCAAAAGAAAATGGAGAAGATTAGGCTATCTCCAGATATTGATTACATGTCTATTTCTGCATTGAGTTTTGAAGCGAGGCAGAAATTAATGGCTCAAAAACCTTTGACGATGGGTCAAGTCAGTCATATTCCTGGTGTACGTCAAGCAGATATCACTGTATTAGCTCATTGGTTTGAAACAAGCAAATAGTCTAAGGTTATATTATTATTTGC
>JAAYXQ010000156.1 GCA_012515825.1 Fibrobacter sp. | reverse complement strand
TCTAATTGACTTGCACTTTGTGCTTGCGGCTTTGTTACATCCACACCTGTTTCTCTAGTAAATGACGAGGTCACCACAAAAAAGATTAAAAGAATAAAAACGATATCCATTAAAGGACCCATTTCTATTCCCATCTCTTTTCTTTTACGACGTGGTATATTAAATTCCATCTAAGCCTCCTGTCGTTTTTCTATAAAGTTGAAAATAATGGTGGCACCTAATTCTATTTGATCTCGAATCATATCAATCCGTTCATCTAATCGCTGTTTTAAAAGTGTTAAAGGAAAAGCAACTAACAAGCCACTTTGAGTGGTAATCAAAGCTTCCGAAATACCATCGGCCATTAATACTGGGTTTTGATTTCCATAAAGAGTAATCACATCAAAAGTCGCTACCATTCCTGTCACAGTACCTAAAAGCCCTAATAATGGAGCTGCAGCGGCCATCATAGAAATCACATGAGTTCCTTGTTCTATATAGCGAGAAGTTTGCAATAATCGAATGGAAATATAATCCTCAAATCCTGCTGAATTTTCTTTTCCTTTTTTTAAGGCTAAAAAAAGTTCACGAGCTACAATACCCATATTACTTTTTAAGAATTGTTCGGCCTGATCCACATCCCCTTTTTCTAATAAAACTCTCATGCGTTCTACATTTTTACTAAGATCATTTTTAAAAAAATCTGTTCCAATTCGAAACCAACTAGAATACAAATAATAAAAACCAATGACACCTGTAAGTAAAATAGGTGTCATCACGACTCCACCAGCCACAAAAGTGTTCCAAATAGATTCTATAAATAAATAGAAAGAATCTGACATGGATTACGATTCCTCTGGAAACAGTTTATTTAATAAAGACGTACTTTGGATATACAACTCACTTGTTACCTGTTCCACTTTTTCACTTAATAACCCATGTAAAATCATGACTGGAATAGCAATGATTAATCCTGTTTCTGTTGTAATCAAGGCTTCAGAAATACCTCCTGCAAGAACGCGGGCATCATTAGTTCCAAGTTCTGTAATCACAGTAAATAAAGTAATGATACCAGTCACAGTACCTAAAAGACCGAGAAGCGGTGCTATTGTACCTATAGCAGAAATTAGACCCATTCTTTTATCGAGTTTAGGTTGCTCTCGTAATAACGCTTCTTGCAATGATTTTTCTGCAGCATCTCTTGTTTCCATAGCGCGATTCACCACACTAAAAAGCACTAGAGATAAACTCGTTTCTTTTTTCAAGCAAAGAGAAGCCGCTTCCTCGTATTTTTGATCTTCTACTAAAGCATCGAATTTTTTATTAAACCGTTTACTTAAATGGCCTCGACGATACAAGAATATAAAACGTTCTAAGCATAATAGAATAGCAAACAATGCCGCTAATGCTAATGGATACATCACAATCCCACCTTTTTTAAACCAAGCGATAAAAGCTTCTTTCGTTGTAAGCTCTTTTTCTCCTGAGACCGTATTTTTCACCGTTTTATTTTGTAAAACATCTAATGGGACAAAAACTTCATTTTGACTCTTACTTGTTAAAACAGCCGTACGCACTTCCGTTTTTAAAGAAGGAATCAAGTCCGTATTCCAATCATATATTTTTCCCTGTAAAGCCCCTGTTTTAAGCAAAGCTTGTACATCGCCATTATCATGAGCGACTTCGCCCAAAAAAACGGTCCCTAAACGTAAACGATCCACCTTTACATCGGGACGACTACCTATTAAAGAAAAACGCGTTTCTAAATCTTGCGTATATGTCCAAGAATGACGTTCTAATAATTCATCTAAATAATCTTGCATCGAACGAATTAAATTCGGATTTTTCTTACTTAAGGACTCTCTCGCGTTATTCAAACTGAGCATGCGTTTTTCCATATTTAGGGGATAGTCTCCTGGAACTTCCTCTAATCTTTTTTGAATGGATAAATCCACTTGCATTTGAAAGGATTCCAAAGAAGATTCTTCAGAGGAAGCCTTTTCTTCAAAATCAGAAGTCGCTGTCTTCGTTGCCATTAATTCTTCGGTAATTCGCCCAAGATCGGTGGATAATTTTGAGTAACGAGCTTCTAATCCGCGTGATTCGGATTGGTGTTCTTCTGTTAAAAGATTTTCTTTATATTTCGCACGCCAGTGTTCCGCTTCCTTCTTTTCTAAATAATCAGCCTTTTCTAAACGCACTCGAAGCAAGGCATCAACTTCTTTTTTCAAATTATTCAAACGCACCTGTTTTAAGGAGTCTTGAATTTCAATTTCCTTTTTTGAAGGCTTTGCTTCTGCCATCATTGGCACTATAAAAATAAAACTCACTAAAATTAAAAGGATTTTCTTCATTTGGATTCTCCTTCTCTTGATACCGATAATGATAAAGGTAGAGTTACCATTTGAGGCGCTTTTCGAGCCTGCTTCACATCAATGGCAAACTTGACGGCATCACGTTCTGAAAGAGTCAACGTCTCATACCAATCATATTTTATCTTTCCATTTTCTAACGAACGCTTCAGTACACCATAGACAGCGTAATTATCATCCGTATACACCATCCATTGATTTCCAATTCTTAAAATTCTCGCATTGATAATTTCACCATTATTACGAGTTAAAGGGGCATTGATAATAGCCACTTCATCTCCAAATCGAATTTCTTCTTGGATCAATACTTTTAATCTTGAAAAGGCTTCTTCTTCAGAGGCATTTTTGGATTGAATATCTCGCAGTAAAGAACGGACTCTTTCAAGACGCGTTTCCTTATCCCAAGGGAGCGTTTGTTCCACTTGTTGTTCTAGTTTTGTACAATACTCCGCCATTAAAGCAAGAGTTGCATTCCTTTTGCTTTGAACACGATCTGTGCGGTTTTTGGCCATACTTTGCTTGCTTTTTTCTGCTTGAACCTGTCCCGCTATTTTTTTGATTTTCGCGTTTAAGGAATCAATCTCTGAAGAGCGACGGGCAAGATCATCACGATAACGTTTTTCTAAAATCGTATAGCGATTAGCGTCTTCTTTACTCCATTTTTCTGCTTCTTTGATTTTAGAATTTGTCTTTTTGATCTCATTATTGAGAACTATTTTTTGATTTTCTAAATCACGAATTTCAGAATTCAGATCTGCCATACTACTGACGCTCAAGCAGACCAGAAGCCATAAGAAAATTGTGAATTGTCTATAATTCATATCCACCTCTTTTTATAATTCCAAATATTCGCACTGGACATCTTCTTCATGAAGATTACACCAATCACGAATCACACGTTCTAATACTTTTGATTTTTGTTTTTCCAATCGATAACGGCTTACAAGACCCGTACCACATTGAGGATAAAATTTGTAATTCCAATGACGATCAGCACACCATTGCCATAGTAATTCCTTTTCTTTATTCTTTTTCCCTTCAATTTGAATCTTTTGTTTGTATTCATCACAATTCGCTAAATCCGTATTCTCAAAATTCGATGAAATACAATACCGCTTTAGCCCATCATCATAGGCTATTTCTTTTTCTCTTAAAGAAATTGTATCTGGTAAATAGACAGACCATGAAGAGTCCTTATTTTCAAAAGCCTTTTGCACTGCAGGAGCATAACATTCAGAATGCTTGTATAAAGAATCCGCACAAATGGAATGTATGGCAAGCCGACATGCCGCAACATCCCAATCATTTTCTCGACAAAACTTAAATTTTATATCTGGGTACTTGTAATAAAAGCCTTCCACAATCCAAGTATACTCATCTTTTAACATCCCAGAAAAGACACCCATACCATTTTTCACATTGGAGATAGGCATGATTCTTGGGTCATCATTCCCATTCACCATTGTATTAATATAGTCGACATAGGCTTGGTCTGTAGCATAAAAGCGAATCGTCATTTCTCCTATAGGTAAGCTCGCATTTAACATGGTCAAGGTATCTAGAAATTGAATTCCACCTATTTTCATATTTTCAGTAAATGTTTTTCTTGCAATGGTATCAAAAGGAGAAAAAAGTAGAATGGGTAAAGAACCACTATCGCTCTTAAATATATCTGAAACATATTTTGTCATCGAGGTATTTGGAGACTCGCCTCCTTTTTCATTATCATAACGAACCGAAATTAAAACGCCCCTGACAGACTCATCGTAATCTGTAACAAACTTGTAATTTTCGACATCATTAGGGTATTCTAGAAAAGAGACCACAGGTTTATCCACCTTAAAAGAATCAGTAATATCTAGATATTTGCCTTGACCCAAAGGGGCAAAAAGCTCCTTTATCGAAAATAGGGAAGGGATTTTTGCTTCGGCAGTATATCTTGAAGTTACGCGAGTGCCTAAGCTATCCCAAACAAAAACCGCACTCATCGTATACGATTCTGCAGGAAGCGCTTTATACGTATCGGCACTACTAGATGGAATAAAGCAATTTGGCCTTTCGTATAATGATTTCATGACTATCGTTCTTTCCCCCAGCGACTCAAATGTGCCACTGACTTCCACATACGCACTGTCATAAAAAGCAAAATCAGAGGCCAATGCTTCGTCTAAGGCTAATAGAGGCGTAAAACAAATCTC
>JAAYXQ010000155.1 GCA_012515825.1 Fibrobacter sp. | reverse complement strand
TGTTTCTGGATTCAATAATATTCATAGGAGCTTTAAGAGCACCAGCACGTAAGACAACCGCAAGACGGTTAGCTTCTGCCATATCATCTAAGCCAGTAATTTGAGCTTCACCATTTGGAATACGATCACGAATCACTGGAGCACTGATGACTTGATCATCAAGAACGATAGCCATTTGCTTGCCGACGTTTGCAGCAGTGACGGCTGAGAATTTTTTAGGACCTACACCACTGAATTTTAAGCTAACAGCAACTTCACCCGCGTTCGTTCCATCACCTACACGGTAAGGACGAGCATCTGAAATGTCTTCACCATTCATTTCAGCACGGCGTTTTAATAGATAAAAACGTTTTGCCTTAATATTTGAGTCTTTGGAAATTTTTTCAAGACCGCTACCCCAAGCAAAAACGACGTCACGTGGGATTAGCTTTTGAACGGTTTCAAGTGCTAATATTTGTTTTACCTTTTCAATGTTGTCTTGACCAATAAAACCACCATTACCAAAAGACAAGTAGTAACTAGAAAGAGGAGTTGCATCAGGTATGTTAGTTGCAATTACTTTGTTTGTAGTGTCTTTAACAGAATCAGCTGCTTTTGTGGTAGCGGTTGTTGGAGCAATGCCCTTTAACAAGTCTTCATCAGAAACGGCAACCTCTGCTGCTGGTGCTACCGCTGCGGTAGTATCACTAACGGCTGTTGAATCTTTAGAAGCAACTGCTTTTTCTTCTGCTGCGTCAGTAGTTTGGCGAGAGAGATAGTTATCGATAAGGGTGACTACTTGACTGAATTTTTCTGCTTCAGCGAGAATCTTAAATTCGAGCTTAGCTGTGCTTCCCACTAATTCTTTAGCGGTAGAATCATCGACACCTGCCAGTTCGACAATGATTCGACTATTACCACTAGGAGCAATTTGTGGTTCAGACAAGCCATATTGGTCTACACGATTTCGGACGATTTCAAGCGATTGTTGTTGGATATCGCTAATATCATCGTCTTTGAGACCAGTCTTATCTATTTCAAGAGTAATACTTGTTCCACCAGCAAGATCTAATCCGAAATTGATGGATTTCGCTGCAAGCTTTGGATTTTCTTTTAGAAAAGTTTTCTTTTCTTCACCAAATTTGGAGTGAATCTGGATAGAAGGCCAGATTGTGTAACAAGAGAGGAGTAGAATAGCGAGAATAATCATTTCTCGCAAACCGAAAGTTTTTTTATTCATTAGTAATCCCTTAGAGGCATTAATGCTAGAAGTCGGCGTCAAATTTAATAATTATGATCGTTTTTGGTAAGCGTAAAAGAATCAGGACCACCAATTTTAGGTGTAAATACGCGTAGAACCATAAAATCTTTCTTCAATTGTCTCTTTAAGAGAAAGCCCTCTTCGCATGGAATGGCCTCGAAGGAACCTTTTTGGAGTATTATTTCGCTTCGTCTCATTTTCAATAATTTTTTGAAAAATAGAGAAAAGGATGTTTTTTCTATGGTTTTAAGATTGTCCCATGGAAAACAACGCCTGTTATCGGGGTCTTGTCCGCCTTCTAAAGCGAGCTCATCTCCGTAGTATACGTTTGGGCAGCCAGGAAGGAAGAAGAGAATAGTCCAGATTAATTTTAAAATATCTGAATTGATATGATTTTGGGATGCAATGCGTCTAGTATCGTGACTTCCTATTAGATTCATGGATACCCCAAATGAGTCTGCCGGAAAGCATGCATTTAAAAAGTCACAAAAAGCTTCGTTGTTTTTGGGAAAATCTCTCAACAAGAAATCAATAAGTCGGCGTCTTAATGGATAATTCATCACTCCATCAAATTGATCCCCTTGAAGCCACCTAGCAGGGGGATCCCAAATTTCTCCGACAATATAAGCATCTGAATTTATTTTTTTGACGCGGGTTCGAAATTCACGCCAGAAGGAATCGTCATCAATTTCATTTGGAACATCTAAACGCCAGCCATCAATCCCTTTCTTAGTCCAGTATTCTGCAACAGAAAAAAGCATTTCTCGAACCTCTGGATTATTTGTATTGAATTTAGGAAGTGCTGGTAGGTTCCACCAACAGCGGTAATTAGGCGTTTTATCATAAGCACAAACTGGATAAGAGTCTACTATAAACCAGTCTTTATAAGGCGACTCGGGGCCTTGTTCTAACAAACTATTGAATTCAAAAAAACCACGAGAACAGTGATTGAATACACCATCGAGAATCATTCGGATGTGCTTCTTATGGCAGGCTTTAATGAGATTGTCAAAGTCTTCTTCGGTGCCAAGAATCGGATCTATCTTATAATAATCGTAGGTATGATAACGATGATTGGAATTACTTTTAAATAAAGGACAAAAATAAATAGCATTACAACCAAGATCAGCAATGTAATCAAGATGTTCTTCTATACCACGAAGATTACCACCACAGATGTTTTGTGTTGTTGGAGGAGTACCCCATGGATCATATTGTCCAGGTCCATGGTAGCGATCGGATTTTGCAAAACGATCTGGAAAAATTTGATAAAAAATGGCCTCTTTAACCCAAGATGGGGGAGTAGTATTTTTAAAAAAACTCATATTTTCCATATAGGACGACGTTTGCGTGCATCCACGAGTGATCTGATATCGGCATTTAAAGCAGAAAATTTCACCAAATCTTCAACAGTACATGGTATTCTATAAGACCAATTGTGAGGCCCTACAGTTCCAGGAATATTGATTCGTTCAAGTTCTGGAGAAATCATTGAAAACTGAGAGGACAATCCAAAATAATCCTGTATAGGAAGAATGCAGAATAAACTATTTGAAGAAAAAATATTTTCGATTAATCCTTTTACATGATTGGGATAAAGAACTTCTGGTGGCATGCCTTGTTGATGAGCGTGTTGCCAGAATAATTCTTTATCAAAATCGGATTCGCCCCAAAGGCCTCGTAGAGTCGATGTGTCATGGCAGCTTGTGGTAGCAACGGAGAGCCTAGGGTAATCTTCCATTTCATAATAAGGAGAATAAGGAACGTCCCAGTTACGACTCCAGCGTTCTACACGTAAAGATAATATGTTGAGTTTATTAAGTACAAAAGGAACGCAGTGAGGAATTGCACCTAAATCTTCCGCACATACTAACATGTCTGTTTCATTGGCGAGAACGTTTAATAATTTAAGAGCGTTTTCTTGCCACAAAGGTTCCTGTGAAGCGGCGTTTTCACTAATAATGCTTTTAAGTAATTGTTGTTCTGATTCTGGAAGAGTAAACAGAACAGGCTGTTCGTACCAATACCAGAAAGGATAATAATGATCTTCCGTACCAGAAGGAATAAAAACTCGATTCCAATAGACTTTGAGTAACGCATCTTTTACTTCTTGACTTGCCGAACTATTAAGAATGGCCTTTTCCGAACGGAATGATTCTTTTATAATAAAGCGATCAGTGGTATTAGGTAGGTTTTCAAAGAACTCATTTAAAACGGATTGTGAAAAATGATTTTTGAAAAACGGTAGTAGTTGTTCGACAGAAAAATTGGGATTTCTTAAATATTCTAGAGATTCTTTTTTAAAACCCTTCTTCTCGAGATCGCTTCTTAATATAGGATTTGAAGGGTTAAATTGGCCTAATGCTCCTGTCACTTCTGTTTGAGGAATACTCCAGATTCTAAAGAAGCCAAGAACATGATCGATGCGATAAGCGTGATAAAATTTACTTGCTTGAAATAAGCGTTTCCGCCACCAAGAGTAATTATCTTTTTCAATATTATCCCAGCGGTAGGTTGGGAACCCCCAGTTCTGGCCGCTGTAACTAAACATATCGGGAGGAGCTCCAGCGCGATCATCAAGAGAAAAGAAATTTCTATGAAACCAAACATCAGCGCTGTCTTCATTAATTAATATAGGAATATCGCCTTTTAATTTTACACCTAAATCAGAGATTGCTTTTACGGCTGCTTTAAATTGAGCTTCTGCTTCAAATTGCATCCAAGCTTGAAAGAGTCCTTCTTTGAAATTGTTTTTCCAAATTTTTTCAATGCTTGCAGCAGTAGGATGTTGATTTGTTTTCCAATCCTTCCAACTAGCTTCTTGATGCTTTGCTTTGAGTAAAGCATAAACACAGTATGGCTTTACCCATTCATTGTCATCAATCCAACGCTCGAGTTTTTTATGAGAAGAAATTTTGTCGAAATGAGAATCAAAAATTTTTCTTAATATGGATCGCTTCCAAGAGACGATTTTATAAAAATCAATTCGAAGTTCCTTATTAAATTCTTCTTTTGCTTTTTGTATTTCTTCTTCGAAATCGGAAGATCCATCTATTACTTGAAGATTAAGATATACAGGATGAAGAGCAAATGCACTTCTTGCACTGTAGGGGCTGGATTCATTTCCTGTATCGTTTACAGGTAGAATCTGAATGACATTAAGGTCACAATATTTTGCCCAATTAGCAAAAGGAATTAAGTCCAGAAATTCGCCAATCCCTATACTATTTTTACTGCGTAAGCTAAATAGTGGAACTGCTACACCTGTTTGAAAGAATGAATGATCACCGTATCTCATAACTTAAAGATAAGTTATTTTTTAAGAATGCTAAACATTATATAAAGGTGTCTTTATGAGTTATGAATGTCGGTTTTTAGAGGAGACTTTTTGCCACAAAAGGCTAAAAGAATGCGATCCAGGATCTCCTGGGTGCGTCTTACGAGGACGGTTTGTTTTTGGGTTAAAAGAAAAGCAAGACTCAAAAAAAGAGACTCTGGCTCAGAAAAAACAGAATAAAAAGAATATCAAATAGGATTTTTCCTAGGACGTCCTCTTGGACGTTTAGGTGGTTCCTCTCCTGTTTCATTAACAGCAGGAGTGACTTTTATTGATGTTTTTAATTTTTTTGCTCGTTCTAAAGCTTTTGCTTTTAAGAGCTCTTCGGCTTTTACAATGGTTGCTTTAACTGGCTCTTTACCCTTAGAACCAAAGACTCCTTTTAGAACTCGACCTGAACTAGGACTAGGGGTTGAGGATAAAAGAGGTTTTACTTCAATATTCTTTTTTTCTAGACCAGAGGGTGAGGATGATCCAAAATCCGCCTTAAATAGGTCGTCTGATTTTTTATGAAGAGTTGATTTCTTTTCTTCTAAAGGATTTTCAAACTCGCTTAATTTAGGCATAGGCTTTGAAGCCATTAGTGTGTTTTGACGAGGATTGAAATCTTTTCGTTCGTACTCTTCCGCAATCTTTTTAATTCGTTCTCGCTCTTTGGCTTGCTTTTTTTGTAAGCGCTCTTTTTTAGAGGGGCGGCTGCTGGAACGACTTTTTTTGGCCCGAACGTCATTTAATTTCAGAATTTCTTCGTCAGAAAGTCCTCTCAATTCAGGAGGAACCTCTATAATACCTAAATCATCAGTTGTCATAAATTTGATTTTTTTACCTAAAAAGGTGTTTTTTTTGAATAAAAAGCTTTAAAATGTTGCTAAAAGGTAAAAAAAAATTGAATTTATGTTTGTCAAGGCCTAGAAAATAATGTGTCTCTGGGTTATTTTTGTTAAAGATGCTTAAATTTACTCAAGAAATATTGCTGGCTTTAAGAGCTATCTCAAATGAAGAGGAAGCTCGTTGCATGTCCAGAAACGTCAGAGAACAATTTGATTTTCTGGGTATAAAGGTGGTATCTAGGCGAGAGGTCACATATCCTATATTTGACAAGTTTCCGCCTAAAGATTGTGAAGAGCTCGTTCTTCGAGTGGATGATATGTGGGGGCAACCTTACCGTGAAATTCAATATGCGGCTTGCGATTATTTATTTCGGCATAAAGAACTTCTTGGTGGCCCACATTTGAATTTCTTAAAAAAATTAATAAAGACTCGCGCTTGGAGAGATACAGTAGATACTTTGGCTACAAGTGTCTTAGGTGATTTAGCTTGGCGCATGCCTGCTCTTAGAACAAAAATTGCCGCTTGGATTCGCGATCCTAATATCTGGGTTCGTCGTAGTGCAATCATTTTCCAATTACAATATCGAGAGAAAACGGATTGGCCTTTACTAAAGGATTTTTGTTCCTCTTGTGCAAAAGATGATGACTTTTATGTTCGAAATGGAATTGGTCGTGCCTTGAGCGAATATGCAAGGATTAATCCTTCTGAAGTAAAACGTTTTGTGTTAAGTAATACTCTTCCTTTCCAAACGTCTCAAGAAATTTTAAAAAACATTTAAAATGATTATAATGTTTGGATGATTATAGAACTCTCCTTTCTTTGGAGAGTTTTTTTATCAAAATAAATCGTACAATAAATAGCAGGCCATTAAAAGACTCACTATCGTGATTGCTCTTTGGATAAACTGATTACCGTGTTTTCTTTGAAGAGAGCTGCCTATATAACCGCCGAGCCAAGCACCGAGAGCCATAATGAGAGCTACATCCCAAAGAATTTTTCCAGAGAGGGCTAGTCCGATAGTGCTTACAACTAAGAAAATAGAAGTCAGAGCACTTTTTAATGCATTTACTTGAATTAAGCTTAAGCCAGAGTATTTTGAAATAGCAAAGATTTGTAGAAAGCCTACGCCAACTTGAATAATACTTCCGTAAATACCAATCGCAATAAAACCTAAAAAACCTTTGAGGCTTCTTTTTGAAGGAGGTGTTTCAGGTGCTTTGCCTAGAATGTCTTTCTTTAAATTTGTCATAAAGACAACGAAAAAAATAACGAGGGCAAGAATAGCCTGAAATAATTTATCGCTCATTTTTACAAGAGCAACAACTCCTAAAAAAGAACCTATTAAAGTAGGTAAAAAAAGCTGCTTGAAAACAGGCATATATAAATAGCCATGTTTCTTTAGATTGAGCATCGAACTTAAATTGCCAACAATAAGACCAATCCGATTTGTTCCATTAGCAACTGTTGGAGGAAGACCTAAAAGAATCATAATAGGTAAACTTAATGAGCTACCTCCTCCAGCGATACTATTAATAAGGCTTACGATTAAGCCTAAAGAAAAGAATATAAGGTATTGTAAGTAATCCATTTTATGAAAGCCTTGATTTTCTTATCGAGACAATTCGTTTTCTAAAAAGTCACGATTATTAATGACTTTTTCTTTTTGGCTATACTCAGGGTATTGATCTAAGCATCGATTTAATCCTTCAATCGCTTGAGTCAGCTTTTTCTTTTTTTGAGTATCGTTAGAAGTTTTTTGTGCGGATTGAAATAAAACAGACGTTTTCTTTCGTTCTTCATTACAAAAAGCCTCTGCTAATACTTCCATTTGTTCTATAGCTTTTTGACGAAGAATACTAGATTTAAGTTTTTGTAATAATGTTCTTGCTTTTGAATATTTTTTTTCAGCAATCCATTTTTCAGCTTGTTCTAAAGATTTATTAGGATCATTAGATTCCCAGAAAAGCTCATCTTGTTTAGAAATAGAATTTTCCATTTCTACTAATTGAGCTATAGTGGATTCTAATTGTAAGGAGTCTTCAAAATAATAATAGCGGGCTTTTAATTGTGTGATCTGTTCTTGAGCTGTTTTAAACTGATTACTTTTATTGGCTTCAGCTAGAATTATTTCTTTTTCTTGCCGTGCTTTACTTAAGTTTTTTTGAAAAGCGATTTTATTTTGCTTTTCTACCCAAGAAATAAGAGAGTCACCAGGATTTAATGAAACTAAGCTATCGGTAAATGTTTTGATTAAATCATAGCTTGCGCCAACGGAATTCATATTTATAATCTGAAGAGTGAGAGACTTGAATTCTTCCGCTCGCATCGCTTGAGTCTTTTTTGTACGTAAGTATATATTTTGTGCTTCTTTCTGCCATTCATCCCAGAGAGGCTTTAGAACAATAAATTGTTCTAAGTAAGCGGCGGCGCTATCAGATTTACCTTTTGAAAGAAGGGTGTCTGCATATTTTAAAACTTCTTGTACAAGAGCAGGAATGTCACGGTATGGATTTACCACCAGTTTTTTTTCTTCGATAATAGAATCAACTGAAAGGGTAGATGTGTCTATAGGAATAATTAAAGAATCTGGCTTTACAACAGAATCCTTTTTTTGGATTGAGTCTGGAGTTGGTGTTTTGATCACTAGAGCTTCAGTTTCTTTTAATACTAGTGGATTGATTTCTGTAACAGGAGCACTTGATCCACAGGCGATAAAAAAAGACATGATTAAAGACAAGAAAAGAAATTTATAAAACATGTAGTGATCCTCGATATAAGTCTTTATCCTTAAGGTAAATCTAATTCTGGTTCAATGGGAATGAAAAGATCTTTACCGCTAAAGTCAGCAGGTAATTCCCAATCAGTAGAAGTGGGTGTGGTTTGACTAACAGGAGTTGGTTCAGTCGTTTTAGAAGAGTCTTTACTTTTTAATGTGTCTAAAGGCATTGTAATGGAAACAAAAATTCCTTGTTCCGCTGCTTCTTCGGCAGCCTTTGTGGTGACGACAGGAGGAATGTAGCCAGGAACATCAAGCCAAGGAACTTCAACAACATTTGCCGATTGAGATGCATCAGCCAAGCCTGTTTCTGCATTAACTGGAAGCATTCCGCGTTCGTTGGTAAAGAGAATAGGGACTCTTTTGGAGGCTAAAAGGGTAATGTCTAAAAAGTCTATTTTTCCACTTTCTTTTCTAGTGTCTAATACTTCTTTTGTAAATTGGGCCCACTGAGGAAGGGCTCCTGAAGCACCTGCAATACGTGTTCTTCCTGATTTTAGAGGACGGTTGTCGTCAAAGCCAACATAACTTCCCACAGCAATAGTGGAATCAAGTGCGATTCCGTTTTTTGAATTTACAAAAGTAGGAATGCCTCCAATAAAGGCGACGTTTTTATAATCGTTTGTGGTTCCAGTTTTTCCAACAACAGGGTAAAGAAGAGTATTATGTTTGTCTTCAGAAGAAACGCTTAAGTTTCGAAGCTGACTTCTTGCAGTACCGTGTTCAAATACGGAGCGAAGCATTAGCCCCATCTGAGAAGTGGTTGTATCGTTTAAGATTGTTTTGGATTCAATCTCATTTTTAAACAAAAGACGTCCATCACGATCTTTAATTTCTTTAATCATACATGGTTCATACCAATCCCCATCGAGAGATTTAAATGCTTTTCCTGTGAGGAGTGTTTGATAGGCGGTTGTCATTTCAGCTAAGGAAATATCGTTTACTCCAAGAGACATACTAAATACTTTTTTGAGCTTTTGCTGAATCCCTATTTCATTAGAAAAACGAGCAAATTCAGCCATGGATAACGAACGATTAAAATCAGGCCAGTATTTTAATTGATTTATTTCAAAATAAGAGGCTTCATTATCAACGGGTTCAATCATTACCGTTAATCGCTTAAAGTCAGCAAGAGAAAAATCTTCAAATAATTTAACGGAATCAAGAGGCGGTAAGGTTAGCGATAAATCAGGGTCGAGTTCTTGTGCAAAACGATTTCTTAATATCTCAGAATAACTTAAATAATTATGTTTTAATAACGCTTTGTTTTCTGAAGAGCGGCGTTGCTCTTTTAAACCTTTTTCCACAAAACGACCATATAATAGATGCTTTAGAGCACGTGCTTTACGAGGTTGTTTTTCGTAAAGAAATTTTTCTACTAAAAGATGTTTTGCTTTAGTAAATTCGATTTCTTGTTTGACCTGATTGTTTAAGGTGAGACCAAACTTATCTCGGAGACGTTCATAGTAGGCTTTTTCATCTTCTTCTGGAAGAACTGTATAACCATTTTTTTCTGCTACTTCGGCATATTCTTCAATAGAGAGTTTATCTAAAAGATGTTCTAAAAGCCACACACTAGCAATGTTTTCAGAGCGTGTAGCAGCCCAGAGAATGCTCACGGTTTCGCCTTTCTTTTTGTGATCTGGCCGAGGAAAATAAAATTGATCTACATATTGAAATAAGTTAAACGAATTTTCAATTTCATCTAAGTAATGCCAATGATAATGTAGAGCGGCGCCAAAAAGAAGGGGCTTCCAGCTAGAACCAAGTTGCCGAAGGGCCTTAAAAGAACGATCATAGCCTGTATTATGAAAACCACCTTGAGTGGCAAGAACGGCTCCATTTTGAATCGCGATCAATGCACCTTGGAGCACGGGTTCAGTTTCAATTTTACATGGTGCATATCCATTGACCAAATTACTATCTAAAACACTGACAAGTAGAATAGACCCTTTCCCTAAACGCGAAGCAAGAATTTTAGATGGGTCGCCTTTGACTTGCTTTCCAAATTCTTTAAGCGTTTTAGAATCAATTACTCCTTTTAGCTGACCAAAAGAGAGATGAATAAAGTCTAGATCTCCTTTTTCAGAATAACCAACAGAATCAATAGCTCCATATAGGTAGTCTCCTTTTCTCCCTTTGATCGCTCTATTAGGGAGTTCTGCTTTAGGTAAAGTAAAGCCACCTAACTGAAGTTGGAGGTTCGATATATTGTTTTGAAGAGCTCGAGTGGCGGCATCTTGGTATTTCGCATCAAGGGTAGTGATGATTTGAAGTTGTGCTTTTCTCCAATCTTCAATTTGATTTTTCTCAAAAATTTCTCTGTAAAAATCAGAGTCCAGTTTTTCTTCGAGTCTTGTGAGTGTGGTTGACAACGTAAAACGAAAATCACCGTGCTCAAAATGAAGGGGAGTAGCGATGGCAGAATCCCTCATGGCTTCTGAAATGTATTTTTCCTCAACCATTCGGTCTAAAACATATTTTAATCTCAATCGTCCACGTTCTAGAGCTTTCTCTCGACGGGCTTGATTCCTTTGAATAAAGGGATCGTAATTAAAAGGACCTTTGACTGAACCAGCGATAAAAGCACACTCTGCAAGCGAAAGCTCTCGAAGGTCTTTATTAAAAAAATATTGAGCGGCAATGGCCACCCCTTTACCAGTTCCAGAAACATGAAATTGGTTTAGATAAAATTCAAGAATATCTTCTTTTGAAAAATGTTTTTCCATACGAAGGGCGTTAATCAACTCTTTCCACTTTTCTTTAACAGAAGTTTTTTCACGACCAAAAATATTTTTGACTGTTTGTTGGGTGAGTGTTGAACCGCCTTGGCGCAATTTCATCATACGAATGTTATTAGCCATGGCTCTTGAAAAACCACGGATATCAAACCCATTATGTTCCCAAAAACGGGCGTCTTCAGCAGCAACGAGGGCGTTCACTACGTGTTCAGGAATTTCTCCATAGGGGACATAAATGCGATGGTTGACATCAAAAAATGCACCTAGATGGGTTTCGCCATCGTTATAAAAAACGCGAGTTTCTCCAGAAAGAGCTTGTACAATCGATTGACGATTAAATAAGAAATCAGGGTCTTTTAAAGGAAGAATCTTAAAAACCACAATATAAGCGGGAATAAGACAGATCAGTCCTACTAAAAAAAAGGCCAAGGCTATTTGCCCTAATTTCTTAAAAAATCTCATGCCATAGTCTCAACGAATAAAAATTTTGTAAAAATTAAAAACAAAACACCTCTTTTATTAGAAAAAGACAAGTTTTAGGCTCATATTTTGATGTATTCGTATTTTTTTAATGATGTTCGCTTGAAAAAGAGAACATTTTTATTTAGAATTGTGCGAGATAAACGGGAAGATGGCCGAGCTGGCCTAAGGCGCGTCCCTGCTAAGGACGTATAGGACTTAATCCTATCGCGAGTTCGAATCTCGCTCTTCCCGCTTC
>JAAYXQ010000154.1 GCA_012515825.1 Fibrobacter sp. | reverse complement strand
GAAGGCGTTACTGTAGAAGATATGAATGAACTTCTCTCCGTTGATAAGGCTGGCTGGTTAGCTGAACTTGCTGACGTTGAAAAGAATCATTATCCTAAGTTTGGTGATAAGCTCCCTCAAGAACTTAAGGACCAAATCAAGGTTATTACAGAACGTTTGTCAAAGTAATTTGACTTGAAATTAAAGGTACTCCAAGTGATTCGCTTGGGGTGCTTTTTTGTTTTAAACGTTTTATAGGGTTCTTCAAATGATCTTTGAAGAGCTTTTTTCTTTTAAAACATTTTTTTTGAGAGGGTAGAAAGCTAAATTTTGAATATGAAGATTTATCCTGTTCAAATGAATGTTGTCCCTGGAAAGCCAGAACTAAATTTTGAAACTTTGAAAAAAGAAGTGGAAAAAGCAGTTTTAAATCAATGTGATTTAGTTGTGTTTCCAGAAATGTGCCTTTCGGGATATTTGATTGGTGATCTTTGGGAAGAACATTCTTTTCTGGATCAATGTGTGGAATATGGAAATCGAGTGGCGAGTTTATCGAACTCCATAGATATTTTATTTGGTAATGTGGCTCGTGAAGACGGTATTGGCGAAAATGGCCGTCCTTTTTTATATAACGCCGCTTTTTATGCTTCAAAAGGCCGCTTTGAACCCCTAATTCATTCTAAAGGGATTGTGAAGCATTTTTTGCCGAAGACTCTTTTACCATGTTACCGTGAATTTGATGAACCTCGTTATTTTTCTGATCTGCGTCGTTTGGCTTTTTCTTTGAATCAACCGCTTGAGGCTTTATTAAAGCCATATACTCGAAAAGATGGTATTCAAATTGGAATCTCTATATGTGAAGATGCTTGGGATTCGATTTATGAGATTAAGCCCGTTTCTATTTTAGCTTCTCAGATGAATGAGAATGGCTTCTTGATTAATATTTCTTGTTCGCCTTTTACGCTTGGGAAAACGGATGCACGTCATCGTGTGTTTGCTGCTCATGCCTCACAAAATAAGATTCCTTTACTTTACTTGAATTCTGTGGGCACTCAAAATAACGGTAAAAATATTTATGCCTTTGAAGGCGATAGTTGTGTTTATAGGGCGACTGGGGAAAAGGCTTTTGAATACCCTAAATTTGAATCTTATAGTACAGTTATTGAATTGGATGGTAAAGAGATTAAGGTTTCTGAGAAGTCTAAGCCTCAATTGACAGGGATGGCAGAAGTTCGTAAAGCCCTTGTTTATATGTTATCAGAAAATTTAAAACGCTGGGGCATTGAACGAGTGGTGATTGGGGCTTCTGGCGGAATTGATAGTGCGGTCTCTGCGGTGCTTTATACAGAGGCACTTGGAGCGGATCGCGTTTTTCTTGTGAATATGCCTACGCGATTTAATTCGAAAACGACGCGTAATGCAGCAAAAGATTTAGCTGATAATTTAGGGTGTCCTTATTTAGAGGCTCCTATTACCGACACGATCGATGTATTTTGTCGAGGGCTCTCTTCTCTTTCTTTTGAAAGAAGTTCTGTTTCTTTGAAAGTAGAAGGGATTCATTATGAAAATTTACAGGCGAGAACTCGCTCGGCCACATTTTTAGCGACAATCGCTTCTGTGTTGAATGCCGCTTTTACATGCAATGGAAATAAAAGTGAGGTGATGACAGGTTATTGTACGTTATACGGAGATACCTGTGGTATTGTCT
>JAAYXQ010000153.1 GCA_012515825.1 Fibrobacter sp. | reverse complement strand
TTTTCTTGAAAACGATCACAGTGTCACCTTTACCGTGAGAAAGCACTTCTACTTTCACGGTGGCGTCACTCAGGACAGGGGTGCCGACTTGCACTTCTTTTCCGTTTGAGAAAAGAAGAACGGACTTGAGCTCCAGTGTAGAACCGACAGCAGCTTCAGCGATGCTAGGAACCTTATAGGCTTTGCCTAACTCGACTTTATACTGGAAACCACCTGTTTCAACAATAGAATACATTTTGTATATCCTTTAATTAGTTAGCTGTATCGGAGCTGCAATAATAGTTAAAAAAACAAAAAAAGTAAAGGTTTTTATCAAAAAGATCAAAAAAAAGGTGCGTTTTTTCGAAAAAACTTTTGAATTTATCAAAAATGGTTTCTAGGTTAATTGAAAATGAACATCTAGTAAAAAGAGTAGATGTTCCACCAGAATAAACCAAAAGCGAGTCAAAATAAAAGGCTCCGTATATAAAAAGTACTTATTATTTACTAAATTTAGGCCATCTATTACAAAAGGACTTATTGAATGAATACAATCGTAGACCTCAATGGCGAATGGGAACTCCTTTGGGATACCGAAGATATTGGCATAACTAACCGTTGGTACGCAAATCCCCAGGAAGGATGCGAAAAAGTACAAGTACCTCATATTTGGGAACAATCTTTTGAAAAAATGTTTTTAACTCAAGATACCGCTTATTATTTCAAGCGCTTTTTTGTTGAAGAAAAACAAGTTCCTAAAAGAATTTTTCTTTGTTTTGAACGTATTGCGACCCACGCCGTTATTTGGTTAAACGGAAAATTGATTGGTGAACATTTTGGGGCCTATTCTTCTTTTATAGTAGAAACATCAAAAGCAATTAAACTCGGTGAAGAAAATATTCTTTGCATCCGTGTAGCTAACATGGGAGCAGCTAATAGCCGTATTGATTTTGGTCGCAACTCCAAAGAAGGTGTTGAAGACCGCTATGTTCATCCTACAGAAATGCCAGTCGGTTTACCTTGGACGCAATATCCTTTTGCTGGTATTTATGGTAATGTTTCTTTAATTCTCGGTAATGCAGCCTTTATATCTGGCATGCAAGTAGAGCCCGATATGGATCAAGAACGCGTTGCCGTAGAAGTCTCTTTTAATAATCCTAGAGGTTTCCAAACAAGACTTCGTGTTTTAATGAGGAATCCAGCAGGGGAAGTATCCGAGATATATAAAGAATTAAAACTCGAAAAAGAAAATGCTTCTCATCGTTTTATTTTAGGAATTAAAGATTGGAAAAAAGAAAAATATACTTGGGCTCATGATAAGCCAAATCTATTTGCCATTGAAGTCCAGTTGGAATCCAAAACAACAAAGACTAAAGGGATTCCAGAATATTCATTTTCTGTGATGAAAACCTTTGGATTCAGAAAATTTGATTGCATTAAAGGTGATTTTTACTTAAACGATTCTATTATCAAGCTTCATGGTATCAATTACTCCCAGCACTGGAGTCAAGGCGGATTATGGACCTCACAAAATCCTAATTTCCGTAAAGACTTAGAATCATTAAAGAAACTTGGTTTTAATACCATTCGTTCTGCTGGAGCCCCTCTTTCAAATGAAGCTCTAGACTTATGTGACGAACTTGGTCTCTTAGTCTTCCAAGAATTTCCTGTTCACACCATGCGTTCTTCTGCTCGCGGATTAGAAGAAGTACGTTCTGTAATTGAAGATATTGTAACTGAACAAAAGCACCATCCTTCTATTGTCGCTTGGGTCATTGGTGCCGAAAATGGAACCCTTGTATTAGAAAATGGAAATAAATTATTGAAAAATGTGGATCTAGTCGATATGAGTAGACCAGTGATCAGTAATCTAAATTGCGTTTACTTAGACAACGAAGAATCTTTCCATAAAGATACAGGTAAACTCATGGGCGTAACAAACGATCGTATTTTATTATACGCATCACATCGCCTTCATTTACGTATGAATCCAAGTGCCAACCTCAGTTATTTCTTGTCTCTATATTGCAGTAAAGAAGAAACCGAAGTTTCCATTCCAGATTCAACTCTTGGTGACAGTTTATTTCAAGATGACTATGAATCATTTGTAAAAGAAACTAATGGAAAAATCTTAGTCACATTAAAAAATCATACTCTATTACCAAAAGAGCCTACAGCTCTCACTGGCCCTCGCAGTAATAAGAATGCAAAAGCGATTAAAAGCCTTTACAAGCAAATTAATGCTTTCATAGCAGATAAAAATATTTCTATCTGGCCTTCATTCAAGGCTTTTAATGAAGACGCTCAACGAATCGCCATCAAAAGCAAAATAGATCAGCTAACTTCTATACAAAGTAATTCTTTAGTGTCTGGTTATTTCTTAGATCAATGGGCTGATATTGGAACTGATTTTTCTGGTTTAGTTGATGAAAACCGTAAGTCAAAAGGCATTGAAGCTTTTGCAAAAGAAATCACCACTCCTACTAAGTTACTGATTTCGGGCTTTGAACATGTTGTTGTGCCTCAAAATGAAATTTCATTCCAAATGGTTCTTCTCAACCATGATCGTTTAGAAGATTTTGAAACTGAAATTGTTATTGTGGATAAAGCAGGTCAAATTGTTTCTTCTCAGAAGAAAAATGAAAAAGGCCAAACAAGCCTTACCCCGCTTGGCATTTATACAATTAAAGCACCTAAATCAACAGGCGATTATACTGTTCAAGCAAAATTAATTTATAAAGGTAAAGAAATTTACCAAACGACAGAAAGCTTAATTGTTATTGAACAAGCAGACGTAAAAGCAGCCATGAAACAAGTATGCTTCTTAGATAACAGTACAGAAACTAGTGATGCACTTGCTTCACTAAAAGGATCTGAACAAGTCATCTTTACAGCTAATTTAAGCTCATGGAATAATGAAATTTTAGCAAAGATTGTGGACGTCACCAAAAATGGTGGTAAAACACTTTTACTTTCAGATATGACTCAAGAAGATATCGAAATGTTTAATTCTAGTCATCATTTTGATTCCATAATCGAATCTCATTTTTCTACAGGCGCAAATGAACTCAGTTTACATTATTTAACTGAAGGCTCCCCTCTTCTTCCTATTTTTAATGGCCAGTCTGTTCTAGATCACAATGCTTCTGCTGTAATGCCTAGCGTTTCTCTAAACGAACTCGAAGGTTCAACTGTATTAGCACGTTCAGTCTCCATCATTAAGGGCGAAGTAAAAACAGGTGTAGATTTACAGATGTTGCCTTTTGGAAAAGGAAAAATTGTATTTAATCAATTCAGTGTTTTTGAAGGTCTTGAAACAAGTGCATTAGCTGATGCGCTCTTCTGTAAGATTGTCAAACTTCTAGTTTAATCAATAATTCTCTTATTAAAAAGCTCCTCTAATTAGAGGAGCTTTTTTTATCTCGTTTAAAGAAATTTAATATGAACTCTCTAGAAGAGTTATTCAACCATTAACGCGACGTAGAATCTTTTTTTGCAGATTTAATTTTTGTAGAGTCCTTTTTTGTGGAATCTGTTTTTGCAGAGTCTACTTTTAGAATCGAATCAGAGACATGATTTTTTAAGAAAGTTTCTTTAATAGAAATCCATTTCGTAGACTCTACTTTTGGAAGAGAAATACGTTCTTCTTTTAAGGATTTTACTTCTGGAAGTTTTAAAGAATCTAGTTCTAATGTATCTACACCCCACAAATCATAATAGGAATTAAAAAGAGCAAACCATTCACGTAACCATATTTTTCTTGATTCCCTTTCAAAAAACCAATTTTTAGAATTGTAAAGATAATGCTGAATATCTACCGTTATAAAAACAGGCTTCTCTCCAGCGAGCGTAGTGAAAATATGTTTTGCTCGATTTGATGCCGCTGCAGAAGTAATGAGTAAAACGGTATCTACATTTTTAGACTTAAACCATGGAACAATAGAAAGAGCTTCTTCTAGAGTAGATGGGTCATTATGCCTAAAAAGAAAAACACGCCCACTATCTATGTTTCCAGAGCGCATAAAATCATCCGCATAATAATCCGCATTATTTTTATCTCGAAAAACCCTTCGTCCTAAGATTAAAACGGAGTCAGCTTTGCCTTCTTCCATTATTTTTAAAGTATAATCAGAACGTTCCATATCTGCAGTTTGTCCATCTAAAATAGCGACCCAAGAAACATGTTCAAAGGAATCATCATCTACAAGCCAATAACCACTTCGACCTATAAATAAATAGACAAATAACAGGAGAATTAAAAATAGAACCCCAAGAATAACACCTATATGAAAGCGACGACGACGCTGAGTATCACGAATTTGATTAAGATTTGCAAAAATACGGCTCAAAAGTATACCCTTATTAAATAACTTCTATAATCTAATAAATAATTAAAAATCTAACCGGAACAAAAGTGCGTTTTCACCATCAGAATAATAGTGTTTTCTAATTCCAATATTTATAAAACCATGCTTTTTATAAAATAGCTGAGCTGTTATATTGTTTTCACGAACTTCTAAGAACACAGACCGAACATTTTTTTCTTTTAAAGAAGAAACACCTTCTTTCCATAAAAAAGAACCAGCCCCCTTCTTTTCATAACCCGATTTAATGGCAATACTTAAAAGTTCAGCCTCTTCGTCAATCACCTGTAAAAACATATAGCCAATTATCTTATCATTTAAAATCAAAACCAGCGGATGCGATAAAGGGGAAGCTAATTCTGATTCGAATTGTTTTTTATTCCAGTTTTGAAAGCCTAACTCATTTTGAATTTCTATTACAAAATCTAAATCCAAAAAGTTCATCTTTCGGCAAATCATATCAAGATTTCTTTTCAAAATAAGAGGGTTGAATGTAATTTGCTTCTTGAATTAATGAGGGTTTTAATTGATCTAAAAAGACAAGAAAAGATTCTAATTCTGTTCCAGAAATCAGCGTTACTTCTAGCGAGATTTCTTGTTTTTTCTGTTCTATAAAGTTTTTAATTTCGAGATCTTCTGATGCAAAAGAATCGATAATAAGATCCGATAAAACGTTCGATGAGTTTAAGGTAGAAAGTACTTCTTGTGTGGAATAAAATACTTCTTTATTTTGATACCGTAAATACCAATAACCAGGGCGCGCTCTAATGATAACGGCATTATTTGGATTTTTGGATAATGACGTTAAAGCTTCAAGAGTAGAAATCCCATAAAGCTCTCGCTTACCAGAGAAGCATAGCCCTTGACAAAAGGCAATGCCTGTACGAAGCCCTGTAAAAGAACCTGGGCCTAAAGTAACGAGAACGCGTTTCACATGATCTAAAGATGTATTCGCCTCGCTAAGAAGTTGATCTAAAACATGACCAGCAGATTCCCCCCTAGCTTTATTATCAAAAAACTCAAAACGCTGATTGTTTTGATAAAGGCCCATGGCTATACCATATCGAGAAGAATCCACCACTAAATCAAAAGAATCATTTGCCATTAGCGTTTGACCTTTAAACTTTTCTCAATAATCAAATCAATCAATTGCGAATAAGAAATCCCATTACAAGCGGCTTGCTGCGGGAGCAATGATGTTGGTGTAAAACCAGGAAGAGTATTGGTTTCGATGGCCCATATTTTTGACTGTTTATCAATTAAAACATCTGTACGGCTATAAACGTCACAGCCTAAAGCAAGATGAGCTTTTTTAACAAGTTCTTGAATTTCTCGAGTTAATGGTTCAGGGAATTCCGCAGGTGTTATTTCTCGACATTCGCCATTGTATTTGGCATCAAAATCAAAATATTCCCTAGTCGTCATACGCAATTCTGTCGGAGGCACAGGCTTTTCGCCCTCAATGTAACCGCAACTAGCCTCTCTACCTTTAATAAACTTTTCGCATAAAAGAACTTTCGTATTGTTAAATAGAGAAGAACAAATGGTTCCCGCTTCTTCTAGATTAGCAGCGATTCCAATACCAAGGCTTGAGCCTCCTAAAGGATCTTTGATAACCAAGGGATAACCTAAACGATCTGCTACAGATACTAATTGATCGCCAGAAAACGAGTCTTTATGCAAAACTTCATAATCTGGAGTAGAAATACCATTGATTTGATAAATTTCTTTAGTTTTAATTTTATCCATCGCTAGAGCAGAGGCAAGAACACCACAACCAGTGTAAGGCATATCCCAGTGTTCTAAAAGAGCTTGAACATGGCCATCTTCACCCCACTTACCATGGAGAGCAAGAAAAACAAGATCACAATCAGGGAGTTCCGATAATGCGGGCGCTCTTTTTTTGCACGCGGATTTCCCGTCTAATGAATGAAAATAATTCAAAGAAAAATTTTCTTTTTGGTATGGGCTTAGCTCTCTTGAAGACCAAATCCAAGTGCCATTTTTTTCTATTAAAACAGGATGGATATTGTATTTTTGAGGATCCATAGCACGTACAATGCCAGTACCACTAACAACGGAAACATCATGTTCTGTTGAAAAGCCACCCATGAAAACCAAAACGCGCAAACGAGACATAAATAATACCTATAAAAAAGTCAAC
>JAAYXQ010000001.1 GCA_012515825.1 Fibrobacter sp. | reverse complement strand
TTGAACGGCCTACACTTGCCTTAATTGAATGCATTGCTGTGACCCCAGAAGGGAAGGTGTATCTTTCTTCTTCGGGCGGCAATTCAGCCACATATCTTGAATGTGCAGATCGAGTGATTTTAGAAGTTAACTCTATTTACGGTGAAGAATACATTGGCCTTCATGATACTTTTATTCCTGCATTACCTCCCTTTGCAAAGCCCATTCCCATATCAAAAGTAAATGATCGAGTCGGTTCTCCCTTCATTCAAATTTCACCTGAAAAAATTGTAGCCATTGTTTACACAGAAAGGCATGATAAAGTAAATCCTTTTACCGCACCAGATGAGGTGTCAAGAACAATTGCTTCTCATATTTTAGATTTTATCCATAATGAATATCGCCAAGGACGTCTGCCAAGAGGCTTATCTTACCAAAGCGGAGTGGGGAATGTGGCGAACGCTGTTCTTGCTGAAATGGCTCAAGATTCTCGTATGGAAAAAGTAAATATTTATACTGAGGTGATTCAAGAAGCGGTTCTTCCGCTTTTACAAGCAGATAAATTGGGCTTTGCTTCTGGAACAGCATTAACTCTTTCTGTAGAAGCACAGAAGCAAGTCAAGAAAAATATTTCTCGATGGAAAGATCATTTTATTTTAAGGCAGCAAGAAATTTCAAATCATCCAGAAGTGATTCGTCGTTTAGGTGTTATTTCTATGAATACGGCTCTTGAAATGGATTTGTTTGGTAACGTCAATAGTTCTCATGTTTGTGGCTCTTCTATTATGAATGGCATTGGTGGTGCGGCGGATTTTGCAAGACATTGTTACTTAGGTTTTTTTATGGCGCCTTCTGTAGCAAAAAAAGGAGCTGTAAGTGCGATTGTACCATTAGTAAGTCATGTGGATCATACCGATCACGATACTATGATTTTTGTAACAGAGCAAGGGGTTGCTGATTTAAGAGGATTGGATCCAGTTGCTCGAGCGAAATTGATCATTTCAAATTGTGCTCATCCTAGTTATAAAGCGGAATTAACGGATTTTTTGAACTTTAGTTTAAATCAGTCGAAAAAAGGGCGTCTTCCTATTGCATTAGACAAGGCGTTTGATATGCATTTGCGTTTATTACGTACTGGAAGCATGCTTTCTTAGTGCTTTTTGAATCCACTTTTATTGAACTAAAGTTTTATTTTGTTATATTCTTTTTTGAATTATTTTTCAATAGTGTTTTTTGCTTCTTTATCGTTGTTACTGGAACCTTTTAATGAATTTAATATCCTTAAAAAGCTTAGGCTATTTTATCTTTGTCACTGAATTATTTCTTACAAATAAGGAAAGATAAAAATGGCTATAAAGCAAGAATTACTGGATCAGTTAGAAGCGCGTCGTAATGAGGCACTAACCAGCGGTTGTGGTGAGGATAAAATTGCTGCCCGTCATGCAAAAGGTTTAATGACTGCTCGTGAACGCATTTACAATTTAGTCGATGAGGGATCGTTCCAAGAAGCAGGGATGCACGTGAATCACGATGTGCGTGGTTTTGGTTTTGAAAATAAAAATCTTCCTGGTGACGGTGTCGTTACAGGTATTGGTCTTATCGATGGACGTCCAGTGACTGTTTTGAGCCAAGATTTTATGGTGAGTGGTGGCTCTCTCGGTTCTAAGCACGCTAAGAAAATGGCCGAAGCAATGGCTCAGGCTCGTGCTCTTGGTACTCCAGTCATTAGTGTGAATGATTCTGGTGGAGCTCGTATTCAAGAAGGCGTTAAAAGCCTTGCAGGCTATGGTCAAGTATTCCGTAATAACGTGCTTTCTTCTGGAGTGGTTCCTCAAATCGCTTTGATCGCAGGCCCTTGTGCTGGTGGTGCTGCTTATAGCCCAGCGCTAATGGATTTTTGTATTCAACTTCGCAATAACTCAAACATGTTTATTTGTGGCCCTGAAGTAATTAAAGCGGCTACTGGTGAAAATGCACAACCAGAACAATTTGCAACAGCTGCGGCTCATGCTTCTGTCTCTGGAAACATTCATTTTGTCGCTGAAGATGATAAACATGCGATTGAAATTATCCAAAAATTATTGAGCTTCTTGCCAAGCAATAATCAGGAAAAACCTCCTCATCGTCTTTCTTCTGAATTACGTT
>JAAYXQ010000152.1 GCA_012515825.1 Fibrobacter sp. | reverse complement strand
TGCCAATCACAAAGGCGTTTTTTATGAACGTCATCGAAATAGCATTTCTGTAGGCGTTGGTAGTGTTGCTAGTCGAGATGGCATTAAAAAAGTCGGCATCTACTCAAAATCAGGCATGGACTGGTCTCAATTTGACCCTTCTTTTATTGCTTCTCAATCTGTGGAACGAGCTCTTGAGTTATTAAGCCCATCTCCGATTCAAAAAGGGAATCATCCAGTTGTTTTTTCGAATCGCGTCTCAGGCTCTATTATTTCCATGTTCTCTTCTTCTTTTTATGCCGATACGATTCAGAAAGGCCAATCACGTTTACAAGACTTGTATCATGAAAAAATTGCTCCTGACTTCTTTAACTTAAGCAGTGATCCATGGAGAACCGATCTTCCAGGGTCTTGTTCTTTTGATGGCGAAGGTGTTCCCACTCAAAAAATAGAGGTGGTGCAATCGGGCGTATTTTCTAACAAACTTTATAATTTAGAGTCCGCTTCTCGTGATCGAGTTTTAAGTTCAGGAAACGCCTCTCGTTCTTATAATGGAAAAGTTGAAACCTCTTTTAAAAATATCGTCGTCGCTCCTGGAACTTATTCTCACGAAGCCTTATTAAACTTATTTCCTAAGTGTCTTTACATCGTAAAACTCGAAGGAAATTCAGGCTGTAGTGCAGTGAGTGGAGAAATGAGTATTGGTGTTCAAGGCATTTGGGTTGAAAATGGAAAACCTGTTCATGCTGTAGAAGGCTTAACGCTAAGTATCAATTTCTTTGACTTACTAAAGCGTCTTGTGGCTTTAGGGAACACCTATAATGATTCATTTTCTTCTGTGAAAGTGCCTGCGTTAGCCGTTTCAGAAGTTGCTATTTCAAACTAGCGTTGAACTAACCTTGAGAGCTCATTTCATCATGGCTCTTTTTGGAATGATTTTTGCCACTTTTTAAATCGTGTTTTTTTTGCGTTGTTTAATTTTTTAAACACACTTCGCGAGCATTTTTTTTACATCATTTATTTTTCAAGCTAACTTCGCTATAATTATTTTACATCGTTATTTTTTGAATAAATTCTACGAAGTGCATTTTTTGGCGTCGTTTGTTTTTTTACGCGCTTCGCGAGCTGTATTTTAATTTATTGATGTTTTTAAAACTAGCTTCAAACTAAGCTCGAGACGATCTTTCATTACGTCGTTTGAGCTCTTTATTTAGAGGATAGAATAACGCCATATATAACGTAACCCCGATGGCGAGAACTATCCAACGATTGAAATGCAAGAGAAGTTCTGTATAGCGCATTACGATAAACATAAACGGGCCTGCTATCAAAAATAGAGGGAGCTGCCTACATTGATCTCCAAGAGAGTGTCTAGATTCATAACTGACAATCGAATTCATCATAGGGAAGCTAGTTGCAAAGCCTCCAAGTATTTTCTTGATGACCATTAGCATCGCCACAACAGCAGCGACAGCGGGTGCCTTAATATAGACAGGGAGAGGCGTTTTATGTCGAACACCGTGTCTGTAACTTTGCTTTTGAAAAATTAAAAGACCTAGACCAAAATCTAAAGCGCAAATCAATAGAAAGAACCATTCCTGAGTCGGTAAATACGGTAAAAGCATGGCGCCAATAAAAATAAAGACACAAATTCCTAAAATGATCGAAAGAATCACATGGAAATTCTTTTTGTAAGTCAAGTAACGAACAATATGAACAAAAAGAAGACATAATAAGGCTGAACCTGCATTGGCTGCTCCGATTGGCATCTCTAGGGCGAGGTAGGCAAATCCAAAAGGAATAGGAATTGTCGCACAGACGGCCTTCAGTTGTGGGTCTTTTAAATAGGCACTAAAAGTCCCTAATGCGGCCACAGCGAAAATCAGAAGGTAATCATAAAACCCAAAAGAGAGGTTCAGTTTGTCAATCATGGCCGCAAATTTAGAAAAAAAGGTCGATAAAATGACTTTTTGAAAAAAAGAGTAATGAAAGTAAAATGAAAAAAACTAAATTTTATCCCCAGTAGTTGCAATTTTGCCAAAGTTCTTGCAGATCAGTTCGCCACTGATGTGCGGCAAGTACGGAAGCGTTAATAATTGTTTAAACAAATAACCAAAAAGGAAATGGACAGCAAATGGCTACCATTACAACTGAAAAATCTCAAGAAATCACAGCAGCGTTCGGTGCAAACGCAAAAGATACTGGCTCTGCACGTGTTCAAATCGCAATTCTTACAGAAAAAATCAAAAATTTAACAGAACATGCTAAAATGCATCGTAAAGATTTCCATTCTTTACGCGGTTTAACAGCGATGGTTGCTAAGCGCAAGAATTTGCTTAAATTCTATTCTAAGCAAGATCTTGAAGGCTATCGTGCTCTCGTTAAGGAACTCGGATTGCGCGGTTAACCTGTGCTGGGAGAAGTAATGTCACAATACAAGAAAATATTGGATCCAAAAGAAGTAGTTGCCACTCTTCCTGATGGCCGTACGATTCGTTTAGAAACAGGTCGTTTGGCTAAACAGGCTGCAGGCTCTGCCGTCGTTCAGATGGGTGATGCCTTATTGCTTGCTACTGTTTGTTTTGGTCCTGATAAAGAAGCGGATTTCTTTCCGCTCACAGTGGAATACCGTGAAAAAGCTTATGCAGCGGGTCGTTTACCTGGTGGTTATTCAAAGCGCGAGGGTGGTCGTCCTAGTGATGAAGAAACCCTTTCTGCTCGAATTATCGACCGCCCAATTCGTCCGATGTTCCCTGAAAACTTTTCTCGAGAAGTCCAGGTCATCGTTCAGGCACTTTCTGCTGATAAAAAGTTTGCCCCTGATGTACTTGGCGTGAGTGCAGCTTCTCTCGCTATTGGTTTATCAGAGTTACCTTTTGAAGAACAAGTGGCAGCCGTTCGAGTAGCCGTAGTTGACGGTAATCCGATCGTTTGCCCTAGTTATGAAGAAGTCGCTATTTCTGATTTAGATTTAGTGGTCGCTGGAACCGCAAACTCTGTTTGCATGGTTGAAGGCGGTGCTTATGAAGTTTCTGAAGACACCATGATTAATGCAATTTTAGCTGGTCATGATGCCATTAAGATTCTCTGTAAAGCTCAACAAGAACTAGTGGATCGTTGCGCCAAAGAAAAGATGGTTCTTCCACCTAAGGACGTTAGCGAAGCACACGAAAAGCTTGCTGCTACTATTAAAGAAGTCATTTATACTGAACTTTATAATACTCTTCACACACCAATGGTCAAGACAGATCACTATCCTGCTATGGCAGCTCTTGAAGAAAAAGCCCTTGCAGACGAACGTGTCACTACTCTTATTGGTGAAGATGAAAAATTAAAAGCCGATGCGAAAAAGATCTTTCATGATCTCGAACGCAATACCATGCGTGAGATGATTTTGAACGAAGGTACTCGTATTGATGGTCGTAAGACTACAGAAGTGCGTCCTATTGAAATAGAATTAGACGTTCTTCCAAGAGCTCATGGTTCAGCTATATTCCAACGTGGAGAAACACAAGGTCTTGTGATTTGTACTCTTGGAACAAAATCGGATGAGCAACGCTATGAAAGTCTTCAAGGCGAAGGTTCTAAGAGCTATATGCTTCATTATAACTTCCCTCCATTCTCTGTTGGTGAAGTAAAACGCTTAGGCTTATCTCGTCGTGAAATTGGTCATGGCCATTTAGCAGAACGTTCTTTGAACGCCATTCTACCAGCTCCAGAAGATTTTCCATATACTATTCGTATTGTGTCTGAAATTCTTGAGTCAAATGGTTCCTCTTCAATGGCTTCTGTTTGTGGTGGCTGTCTTTCCTTGATGGACGCTGGTGTTCCTATTAAGGCTCCAGTAGCAGGTATTGCTATGGGTCTTATCTCTGAAAAGGGTAGCGTTAATGAAGGTGGCAAAATTGAAATCTTAACAGATATTACTGGAACAGAAGATCATCTTGGTGATATGGACTTTAAGATTACAGGAACTGCTGAAGGTATTACCGCTTTCCAAATGGATATCAAGATTAAAGGTATTACGCCTGAATTAATGCGTCAAGCATTAGATCAAGCTAAAGCTGGTCGTCTTCATATTCTTGGTAAGATGGCTGAATTAGGCCTTCCTGCTCCTCGTCCTCAACTTTCTGAAAGAGCTCCAGTGATGTTGAAAATGCATATTCCTACAAATAAAATTCGTGAAGTCATCGGTTCTGGTGGCTCCGTAATTAAGGGAATGCAGGCTCAGACTGGTTGCCAAATCAGCATTGATGATTCTGGCTTAGTTGAAATTGCTGCTCCTACTGGAAAGGCTGGCGATGTTTGCCGTCGTATGATTGAAGAACTCACTGCAGAACCTGAACCAGGTCGTATTTACAAAGGTAAAGTAAAGACAATTCAACCTTTTGGTGCTTTTGTTGAAATTTTACCTGGTCGCGATGGTTTAGTTCATATCTCTGAGCTAGCTGATCATCGTGTCGAACGAGTCGAAGACATTGTTCAAATTGGTAGTGAAGTGACTGTGATGTGCTTAGGAGTAGATCCTAAGGGTAAAGTAAAGCTTTCTATGAAGGCTTTAATTGAAAAACCAGCTGCTCCTGCAGAAGAAGCTGCTCCATCAGAACCAGAACCAACCATCGAAACAATGTAATTCAAGTCTCAATGATTTACAAAAAAGGCTGCCTGAATAAGGTGGCCTTTTTTATGTTCATGGGACCGCCCATTATCGCGAGCAAATCGATGATTTGAATAAAACGGAGACGATATATTCAGGACCTTCAAAAGAGACATGTTAGAGAATAAATGCGTTCATATCAAAATGATAACAATATGAATCTCCATGTTTTTATTTTTAATAGTAATGGTATCAAAAGTTTTTTATTTTTTTTTCAATATTTAACTCCATCAGCACCGATTCCCTTTTTGTAAAGGAAAACATTAATGAATGAGTATTTCGAACGATTATACACCCTTATTGGTCAAGAGGCTTTTGGTCGGTTACAACAAAAAAGAATTATCATTTTTGGTGTGGGAGGTGTTGGGGGCTTTTGTGCAGAAGCGCTTGTACGTTCTGGAGTTTTAAATATTACCCTTGTGGATGATGATGTGGTCAATGGAACAAATATCAATAGGCAGTTACCCGCGTTGATCTCCACAATTGGACGCCCAAAAGTGGAGGTCCTTCTAGAACGTTTTAAAGATATCTCTCCAGATTTAAATGCGAGAGCCATATATAAAAGGTATACGGAAGAAACGCATGATGAATTTAATTTTAGTGAATACGATATTGTCATCGATGCCATTGATTCTTTATCTTCGAAAATAGATCTACTAGTACAAGCATATCAAGCAGGATGTACAGTTTATTGTAGTTTGGGCGCCGCTTTGAAATTAGACCCGACTCAAGTTCGGGTGGCAAGTATTTGGCAAACTAAAGGATGCCCTCTTGGTAAGCTAGTTCGAACAGGGCTTCGCCAGAGAGGCTTTACAGGAGACTTTAAGGCTGTATTTAGTGAAGAAAAGCGTCCCGTTTTATCAGAAGAAAAAGCAATCAAATCTCCTTCTGTATTGGGTAGTGCCATGCCCGTAACGTCCATGTTTGGTGCTACTTTAGCAAGTCAAGTATTACAAAATATTTAAGTAATGCTTTTTTTGCATTTTTTAGCCATTTAGGCGTTTTTAATGAATTTGGATTTTTATAAAAATCGCCGAAATTCTCTATTCTTTCTATATTTGCCGTATGCATAAAAAAACAGGATTAACGTATATGGCGAGTCGCTTTCATGCGATACGTCGAGATACAATAAAAGTGCGTGTAGGGAATACTTGGATCGGTGGTGATGCACCAATTCTTGTACAATCCATGACGACCACAAAACCCAAAGATCTAGAAGCAACAGTAAGCCAAGTTTTAGCTTTAGCCAATGCTTCATGTAAATTAGTTAGAATTACAGTCCCTACTTTTTCCGATGCAATGGCCTTAGAAGAAGTCGTTAAACGCGTTCGTGCTGCTGGTTGTGATGTACCTATTTCTGCTGATATTCATTTCCAACCAAAAGCTGCTTTTGAAGCTTTAAAATGGGTCGATAAAGTACGTATCAATCCAGGAAATTTTGTGGACTCTGTGACTGATGCAGAAGATTTTGAACAAGGAAAACAGAAGGTTTATGATTCCTTTGCTCCATTTTTAGCCGAAGCGAAACGTTATGGCCGAGCCATTCGTATTGGAGTGAATCACGGTTCGTTATCTGCGAGAATGCTTTATAAATATGGAGACACCGTGGAAGGCATGGTAGAAAGTGCCTTAGAATATTTATCTGTTTGTGAAAAAGAAGATTTTGACCAAGTCGTGGTTAGCTTAAAAAGCTCAAATCCTAAGGTGGCTATTCAAGCCTATCGTCTTTTAGCTCAAAGATTAAAAGAAGAAAAATTCAAACCCTATCCTTTCCATGTGGGTGTCACAGAAGCTGGCGAAGGTGAAGACGGCCGCTTGAAATCGGCAGTAGGTATTGGAGCTCTTCTATTAGACGGTCTTGGAGACACCATTAGAGTGTCTTTAACAGAAGATGCCGTAGCTGAAATTCCAGTTGCTCTTGATTTAATTGAAGCTTGTACTATTGTCAATATTCCAAAAATTGATGTTCCCGAATTAGAAAAAGACCCATTCCATTATGCCCGTCGTGAAACCGCTTCTGTTTGTTTTGCAGGCGCTTTGATGGGTGGCCAAAATCCAATTCGAGTGGGTGAGCGTACTTTAGTGATTGCCCCTTCATCTAAACCTCGTTCACCAGAATTTGCTTTAGGTAAATTTACCGAACAGCCTTTAGTGCAGTTGAGCAGCATGCTTGATATAGCGGCTTTTGCTGCTGATCCGACAAAGTATTCGTCTCCATCTCTTTTCTGTTACACAGGAGAGCACGCAGTTCCTGCTGTTCGAATGCTTGCCGCGATTTTAGAAAAATACAAGCGTCAAGACCCTATCTTACTATACGCTTCTGTAGGTAAAACACCAATACAAAAGCTTGAAACGGCTGCTACATGGGGAAGTTTACTTGCTGACGGAATTGGAGATGCTGTATGTATTGAAGGCTCTTCTTCAAGTGAAGAGGCTGTATCTTTAGCTTATGATATTTTACAAGCGGCTGATGTTCGTCGTAGCAAAACAGAGTTTATCAGTTGCCCTGGTTGTGGAAGAACATTGTATAATATTCAAGATGTGCTTGCAAAAATCAAAGCTCGTTTTGGCCATTTAGACAATGTTTCTATTGCTGTCATGGGCTGTATTGTGAATGGACCTGGCGAAATGGCTGGGGCTGATTTTGGGTATGTGGGTGGTGCTCCTGGAAGAATTACTTTGTATGAAGGGAAAGAACCTGTGAAAAAGAATATTCCAGAATCAGATGCCATCGATGAATTAGTGGAACTTCTAAAAAACCGTGGGTTCTGGAAAGAACCTAACTAACAATGTGATAAATTAAAAAGGATCAGTTATGTTTAAAATACAAACGCTCAATAAAATTTCTAATAAAGGTTTGGATCTGTTTGGAGATCGTTATCAAGTTTCAGACACTATCGAGTCTCCTCAAGCATTGTTAGTTCGTAGTGCAAAAGTAGATACCGATACTTACACTAATTTATTAGCCGTGGCTCGTGCTGGTGCAGGTGTAAATAACATTACAATAGACAAGGCAAGTGCTAAAGGTATTTGTGTTTTTAACACTCCAGGAGCGAATGCCAATGCTGTTGCCGAACTTGTGATGACAGCTCTTGGAATGGCTGTTCGTCATGTGAATCAAGCAGCACAATGGGTTCAAGAACTAGATCCTTCTATGCCTGATTTAGCAACCGTTGTAGAAAAAGGCAAAAGCAAATTTGCAGGAACAGAACTAAGTGGTAAAACATTAGGTGTTGTTGGTCTTGGAAAAATTGGCGTTTTAGTTGCTAATTATGCTCGTTGGAAAGACATGAAGGTGATTGCTTATGAACCATATCCAAGTGTCGCTAATATGCATAGCTTGTCTAATAAAGTGACTGTTGTAAAAAATTTAGATGAAGTGATTGCTGCTTCTGATTTCTTAACAGTACACGTTCCTTTTATTAAGGGTTCTACTGAGAACCTTTTAAATGCTGAAAACCTAGCTGCATTTAAGGGTCAATATATATTGAACTTTGCTCGTGATGGTATCGTGAATATGGATGCTGTTTATGCTATGCTCGATCAAGGTAAAATAGAAGGGTATGTGACTGATTTCCCAGATGCAAAGCAAATTGCTCATCCAAAGATCATCTGCTTACCTCATTTAGGTGCAAGTACAGAAGAAGCAGAAGAAAATTGTGCAGTGATGGCCGTAGACCAGTTAAAAGATTACCTAGAATTTGGTTGTGTTCGAAATTCGGTGAATTTCCCTAGTTTAGATGAACATCCTCATTCAGGAGTGAAAAGCCGCGTTGTAGTCATTAACGAAGACGTTCCAAATATGATTGCTGAAATCACAAAGGTGATTGGCGGTGCTGGGATTAACATCTCAAGCTTTAGCAATAAAAGCAATGGTAAGATTGGCTATAATTTGATTGATGCAGAAAGCGT
>JAAYXQ010000151.1 GCA_012515825.1 Fibrobacter sp. | reverse complement strand
GATAGAATTCAGGATTTTCACGAATTTTACGAATATCAAGCATGGAGAAGCCTCTTTTGGTAAAAAAATCAATCAAAATTTAGTTAATATTACAAAAATACGGGAATATCTCTTTTATTGAATGGGTATTCTCAACACTGTTTTCACTCCTTTTTAGGGGTTCTTTCATTATGACAAATCGTTACCAAGTGTTATTCAGATTTCTTTCTTTTGTTGGACTCTCTCCAAATACTTGCCGTAGAGTCGGTTTTATTGGTTCGTCTATAATTATCATAGGCTTTTTGTTTATCCTATCGGGTTGTTATAGTTTTACTGCAAGTACTTTACCAAGCCATATCAAAACGGTTCATATTTTTGAAGTGGATGATAAAACGTTAGATCCTGTTCTTGCTAATAATTTACGAACAGGTATTTTAGAATTGTTTCGAAAAAATGCAGGATCTGTACGCATCGTTAATGACGAAGCTTCTGCAGATTTTAAGATTTCTCTTTTAAGCTATTCCAATAAGCCAGATAATTATAATAGCTCAGATCAAGTGGAAACTTATCGTGTCACGATTCGTGTGAGTGTTCTTTTTTATGACAACGTGAAAGATCGTGTGATTTATGAAGAAAAGAATCTTTCTGCAGATGGCATTTACGATGTGCAAGCAAATGAAACGGAAGATCGTCACGGGCAAACAAGAGCGATTGAAAAATTACAAGACCTTATTATTACAAATGCTCTAGCCAAGTGGTAGAACATTTTTGATCGTTTTTGTCAAAGTAGCTTAATCGTGTATTTCAGCTTTTAAATTTTCAATTGTTCTTTCAAAGGCTGGAGTGGCTTCCATTTCTTTTCTAATCGTTTTGATCGCATGAACTACCGTGGAATGGTCTTTACCGCCAAAACGAGTTCCAATGCTTTGTAGACTCAGTGTTGTTAATTCTTTCATTAAAAACATGGCGACTTGTCTTGCATGAGCAATTTCTTTCGTACCACGACCAGGAGCCAGAAGCTTTTCTTCAGGAACTTCGAAATGTCTTGAAACGGCATTTACAATAGAATCCATGCTAACTCTTCGACGTATTGTCGGGACAATATCTGCAACTACTTTTCGAGCGAGGTGGATGTCTATGTCGTGGTGCATGATGCTTGCTTGAACCGTTAACTTAATGACTGCACTTTCTAAGAATCGTACATTACTTTCGATATTTTCTGCGAGATACAAAATGACTTCGTCATCAATATCAATATGCTTTTCCTCGGCTTTTTTTCTGAGGATGGCTTCTCTCGTTTCCAAATTGGGAGGTTGGATATCCACGGTGAGGCCCCATGAAAAACGGCTCACAAGACGATCTGAAAGACTTTTGACCTCGACCGCTGGTGCATCAGAGGTAAGAACAATTTGTTTCCCTGCTTGGTGCAGAGCGTTGAAAATATGAAAAAACTCATTTTGAGTTTCATCTTTTCCGCTCCAGTTTTGAATGTCATCGATTAATAAGACATCGACTTCATTGCGGTAGAAGGCAGACATTTCAGTAATGCGTTGGTCTCTAACGCTTTTTATATACTGCTGTTGAAAGTCATAGGCTGTTAAATAGCGTACTCTTTTAGGATTATCGCTTTCTAACACGTAATTTCCTATGGCTTGCAATAAATGAGTCTTTCCTAGCCCCGAGGCTCCATAAATAAATAGAGGATTATACTTATTTCCATCTGGGTTTTCTGCAACAGCAAAGGCTGCATTAAAGGCCAATTGGGCTTTATCTCCAGGAATAAAATTTTCAAATCGATAAATGCTATTTAAGGGTACACTTGGAGTAAATTCTTTAATTGAACTATTGCTATAAGAAGAAGGTTCTACCAGTACGGAAGCATGTCGAAAATCTAAGTCAACATGTTTCCCATTAGCCTCTTCCCAGCTGATTTCTGTAAGAAGCTTATAGGGGGCGATTTCTTTAAGATCTAAGTCAGAAGGGGCAATAATCGTTGCGTGATTGTTATTAAGAGAAGCAATTTTTAATTTGGAAAATAGAGTTATAAAAATAGAGCTAGATATTTTATTACGTAATACATTTAAGCTTTTTTCCCATTGGGTCTGCATTTTCTAGTGCCTCTCGCTCTAAGAAGTGATTAGAACGCTTTTAAATTAAACAAATATTCAAGTATTTTCCCTACAATTTAGTATTATTGGATCATGATTTCTTGGATAAAAATATTTGGTCAGTACTTTTGGCTTGGTTTGCTTTTTTGGGCAGGTATTTTCCTTTGGTTTCGTTATAGAGCTTATCCTCTTTACCTCAAAAAGATGCTACGTACTGGTAAAAACTGGGTTTATATTCCTTTGTGGTGGAAGAATAATCAAAAAAAACATATGCAAATTAAATTTGTTGGTGTATTATTACTTCTTCTAACCATTTTTTTTAGCGCCTCATCCCTTTATTGGCTTATTCCGCTTAGTTCTTGGGTGTTCTTTGTTGGCTTAGCTTTTTTTACTATTCTAGCCGTTTTCTTTGCTCGCTGGTCTATTCGATATGTAGGTAATTTAGAGCAAGAGTGTTATTTCTTTGAATATCGCAAGCAAGTTTTTAAGGATCAAAAAGAGGGGAAAAAAATACAAGATACAGATATTCGTAATCGAACGACTTGGTCTTTTCAAAGTCATTTGAAGAGAGCTGATGAACATGGGCGTTTCTTACAATACATAGTATCTATGTCAAAATCGCAAAAAAAACCTAAGGATTTATACGCAGAGGCTATGTTTCATGATTAAAAAAAATTCTCCTGATTTTTGTTTCGCTAAAAATATTCTATTACAAGTCTCTCGTACTTTTGCTCTTAACATCAATGTCTTATCTGGCCTTTTGCACCAATCAGTATTGCTTGCTTATTTATTCTTACGCATTGCAGATACTATTGAAGATGATCCTGATCTTGCTGCCACAGAAAAAGAAAAATTATTAAAGTATTTTGCCTCTATTTTTGAAACTCCAGAAGTAGATCCTAAAAGAGTGGATCTCTTTTTGAGTATGCTCCCGTCTCAGTGGATTCAATCTAAAGATCCTAATCATTTATTGACTTGTCGAACACCAGTGGTTATTGGCTTATGGAGCGAACTTCCATTAGGGAATAGAAAGATTATTCAGAAAGTGATTATAGAAATGTGCCAAGGAATGGCAAAATTTGCCTTAAAACAAGAACAGCAGCTGGCTCAAGGTTGGTTTACCATAAAGAAAACTTCTGAATTAGATCAGTATTGTTATTATGTGGCAGGTATTGTTGGAAAAATGCTATCCCAATTATTCTTTATTGACAGTCGTTTTATTGATGTAGAAACTTTTGATGACTTAAAAAAGTGGGATGTGAGTTTTGGCTTAGCTCTTCAAGTTACGAATATTATTAAAGATGTTCGAGAAGATGCTTCTCGAAAAGTATGTTTTATCCCAGAAGAAATTTGTTGGCGTCATGGGTTAAAAAATTCTTATGATATTTTTGAACCTGATGTGAGTCCAGATGTACGTTCTGCTATTATGAAAGAATTAGTGGATAAGGCGTGGTCTCATTTAGATGATTCGATTCGTTATGTATTAAAGATTCCTCGTGTAGATCGTCGTATACGTCTTTTTTGTTTGTGGCCTCTTTTTATGGCAGCAGAAAACTTGTCTTTGATTGGGGACGGTAAAATTATTTTTGATTCTGAAGAAAAAGCAAAGATTTCTCGTAGTACTGTTAAAAAGATTATTAAAGACACATCGCTTCATTTTTATTCAAATCGTTGGATTGAAAAGGAATATTCAAGGTTACGCCCATGAACAACAATTGGATTAACAAGATAAAAACCTTAAAGTTTCAAATAGGCTTAGGTATTTTTGGGCTGATTGCTGACCAAATAACAAAAATATGGGCTGTTCTGAGGTTTACAAACGAGGATGGGACACTTACTCGTGAAATGATTCCAATCATTACCATCGCCAATGAACCGTTGTTACGTTTTCAATTAGTGTATAATGAAGGGGCGGCGTTTAGTTCTCGTCCTCAAGATATCATGCCTTTTTTACCTCCTGTTGTATTCTTTTTGTTGATGTCTATCATTGCGCTATCGGTTTTAATATGGTTCTTTCGTACTATTGATTATCGAGATTGGGTTTCCCGTTTAGGGGTGATTATGATTATCTCTGGGGCATTAGGAAACTTTATCGATCGAATGAGATTGCAAAAAGTGGTTGATTTTATTGATTGTGATTTCCCAGATTTTATTATGGCGCGGTTCCCGACATTTAACGTGGCGGATAGCTTTGTGACTGTTGGTGTGATTCTCGTTTTTCTATCTCCAGTATTACTGAAAAAGATTCATCAGCAAATTAAATTGGAGAAGGAAATAAAAAAATGATTTGTTTTAAAGTAGGTGAGTCTCAAGCTGAAGAGCGAATCGATCGTTTCCTTCAAGCTCAATTAAAGGATTTTTCTCGTACCGATATACAAAAGCTTATCGCTTCGGGTTCAGTTCTTGTGAATGGATCCACGATTTCAAAGAACTTCAGATTAGAGCCTGAAATGGAAATACAGGTGCTTGCGCTCCCTAAAAAAGAAGAATCAAATTTAGAACCAGAAGATATTCCATTAAATATTATTTATGAAGATGATGATATTGTCGTGATTAATAAACCAAGACAATTAGTCGTTCACCCTGGAAGTGGTGTTCGTACAGGGACTTTGGCTGCTGGCTTGTTATATCATTTTAAGGAAAATTTATCTCAAGTGAATGGCCCTTTACGTCCAGGTATTGTTCACCGTCTTGATAAAGATACTCCTGGTTTGATGGTGGTTGCTAAAAATGATAAAGCTCATTTATCATTAGCTTCTCAACTAGAAAATCGCACTTTACATCGAACATATAAAGCTTTAGTTTGGGGACAGCCCCGAGATTTAGAAGGGACTATTGATGCTCCCATCGATCGTGATCCTAAAAACCGCCTAAAAATGGGTATAGTTTGGGGCGGTAAAGAGGCGAGAACTCATTATAAAATTCTTGAGTTTTTCACTTTTGCTTCTTTACTTGAATTAGAATTAGAAACAGGACGAACACATCAAATACGTGTGCATAATCGCTATATGGGAAATCCAGTTTTCGGAGACCCTTTGTATGATGGACGAGATAATTGCCTTATGCGAGTTCCTCCTTTAGTGAGAGATGTCGCCAGCGAAGCTTTAGAAAAAAGCCCTGCACAATTATTACAAGCTGTTAAATTGAGTTTAATTCATCCAAGTACAGGCAAAATGGTAACTTTTGAAGCACCACTTGAAAAACCTTTTGAAGATGTTTTAAAGTACCTTCGAAAAGAAGCTCCTTGTGATAATCCAAGTTTTAATCAGACATTTTTCAAAGATTTCGAAAGTGATAGGCGTTATATTGACGTAGAAGAAGTGGTTGAAGAAGATCCTTATCTTTATGAAGAAGAACCTGTAAAAGAACGCATGACGCGTGCTGAACGTTTACTTAAGAAGAAAGAACGTATTGCTCGTAGAAAAGAATTTGAAATCGAAAAACGTCGTAAAAAAGAAGAAAGAGAAGCCATTCGAAGGGGCGAAATTCCTTCTGAATACATTGTTCCTGGCTATGAGCCAACAATAGATCCGAATTTATTAGGTTAAAGATGAGTTCAATTCCATTATCTGAGTCTTATTTTTTTATTGGTTTAGCTGGTTCTGGAATGAGTGCCATTGCTCAGTATTTGGCTGGGAAGGGACATTCCATCGGTGGCTCTGACAGGCAATTTTCTTCTACAACGCCTCCCTTGGTGCAAAAACAATTGCAGGAAATGGGAATACAATGTTTTTTACAAGATGGGTCTGGTGTTTCTGCAACCTATTCTGCAGTGGTCGTGAGTTCTGCTATAGAAGATACCAATCCTGATATTGTTCAAGCGAAAGCACTTGGGCTAAAAATTTTGCATAGAAGTGAAATCCTTGCTTTAATTTCAAAAAGTGTTAAGACGATTGCTGTAAGTGGTACGAGTGGGAAAAGTACTGTAACGGCGATGATTTTTCATGTATTAGATTATGCGGGCCTTTCTCCCTCTATGATTACTGGAGCTGGTTTAGTTTCTCTTGAAAAAAAAGGGAAGATCGGTAATGCAGTTGCAGGTTTTGGTGAATGGTTAGTGGTTGAAGCCGATGAAAGTGATGGTACTTTAATTCGATATGAGCCAGAAATAGGCTTGATTTTAAATTTGGACAAAGATCATAAGGAACTCACTGAATTAAACGAAATTTTTACCACTTTTTCTCATCACGTGGTAGATCGAGGCAAAACCTTAATTGTAAATGATGCACATCCTAGAGCAAAAGAATTTAGTGCTGGGCGAGAGTTTGATTTTGGTTCTGAAAATCATGTTGGTGTCCAAGGAACCGATTTTTCTGCGATTGGAACAGGAATCCGTTTTAGAGTGCGGTACCAAAATGAATTAGTTCGTTTTGATCTTCCTTTTCCTGGCCGTCATAATATGGAAAATGCGCTTGCTGCTACGGCAGTGGCTCTTCGAGTAGGGGTTTCTTTAAAAACGATTTCTGAAGCATTATCTTCATTTTCTGGAATTTACCGTCGGCATCAAATATTAGGCACTTTTTCAGGGATTACCTTAGTCGATGATTTTGCGCATAATCCTGCAAAAATTGCCGCCAGTTTACGTAGTGTGGAAGCTTTTACAGAAGGTCGTGTGATCGCTTGGTTTCAACCACATGGTTACGGGCCCACTCGCTTTTTACGAAAAGATTTAGTCTCTGAGATCAAAGGCGCATTGCGTGTTTCAAATACGGATTCTCAAAACGACTGTATTTTCTTTAGTGACATTTATTATGCTGGTGGCACCGTTGTAAAAGATATTTCGAGTGCAGACTTAGTAGATGATTTACTGGAAGAAGGTGTAGAAGCCCATTATTTTGCAGATAGAAAAGAATGTGCAAAAGAAATGGTTCGTTTAGCAGAACCTTCAGATTGCATCTTGTTGATGGGAGCGAGAGACCCTAGTTTAGGTGAGTTCGCTTTATATGTAAAAGAATTGTTGGAAAACTTAAAATAAAAACGTTTCGTCTTTACTAACGTACATACAAATTCGGTTTCTATTGTGCTGTTTTGCTTGGTACAGAGCTTTATCTGCTTTACCAATTAAAGATTCTACAGAATCCGATTTTTCTCTTTCAGCAAAGCCAATACTCACAGTGACATGTACAATTGCTCCAGAGGGTAATTTAATTTCTTTTTTTTCAATATTAGCTCTAATACGTTCGGCAATGACTTTCGCGTTTTCACTTGTAGTTCCTGGTAAGAACACAGAAAATTCTTCTCCTCCAAAACGAACAGGCATATCTGAAGGCCTTAAACTTTCGTTTAATGTGCGAGCAATTTCCACCAATACCACGTCACCTGCTAAATGACCATATGTATCATTGATTCTCTTAAAAAAGTCAATATCAATCATAAAAGCACAAAGCCTAAAATCACCAGCATGGCTTCTTTTGAGTTCTCTGGTGTACATCTCTTCAAGCCAACGTCTATTATGAAGACTTGTGAGAGTATCTATTTGGGAATATTGTTCAATGCAACGAATATGATATTGATCTTCACATAAGACTTTATTGCTATAGCGCACACGTTGACTTAAAAGATGTAAAAAATTAAGGCATAAATCATGGGATGCATTCAGCATCGCTAAAGTAGTTGGCGCTGAGATAATCAAAACTTTACATTTTGTACTAGAAATCACCCAAGCACTTGGATTACAATTGTCGAAAATCGACATTTCACCAGCGCAACCACCTTCTTCAATATAATCTGCTAAAACTCCATCGATGGAATCAATGTGAACTTCAAGTTTCCCTTCCAGTAAAACGACTAGTTTTTTGTCCGTTTTAGAAGGATCAATCAGAACAAATCCTTGTTCTACTTCATCAATGGAAGAGTGAAGTAAATAACCAATTACGCTTTCATAACAGACATTATGAAAAACCTTTAAACGAGAAAATTCTTGTTTAGATATGGGAAATTTGGAAATATTTTCTTCAAACATATATATATTATACTTTTTTACTCTTTGTATTGGACGTGTTTTTTTGTACAAATAGGCATAAATCATCTTTTTATTAAGGTTTTATGTCAAAAAGGGCTTCTTTTCATCTTTTAAAGGAGTATGATGTGCCCCCTTTATTAATAAAGTCTGTCTGGAAAGACCATGATTTAGTGGATATATTCATCAATGAACATTATTTTCAAAAAATTGCTAAAAGCATTTCATTAGATGAGGTTCCAAAAAATACTCGAGTGATTGATGGGGCAGAAAAAGCAATCATTCCTCCTTTTTACAATGCTCATACTCATGCTGCGATGACTCTTTTAAGAGGGTATGCTGATGATATGAGTCTTTTTAAATGGCTTTCGGAATACATTTGGCCATTAGAAGCAAAACTAACACGAGAAGATGTATACTGGGGATCTCGTTTAGCCATTTTAGAAATGATCAAGTCAGGGACCGTTTTTTTCTCCGATATGTATTGGAATCGGGAAGAAACCATTCGTGCGGTAATTGAGATGGGTGTTCGGGCAACTATTGGAGTGACTTTTGCTGAAAATTTAATGTCTCCGAAAAGTATTGAAGATAATTTTGATTTTTTAGAAAAAAATGCGGCTTGTCATGAACGAATTCAACTTGCTGTCATGCCGCATGCCGTTTATACTGTTGGTGACGTTTTATGGAGGCGATGTGCTGAAACGGCTCAAAGATTAGGGCTTGTTTTACATACGCATCTTGCAGAAACAACAGAAGAAGTAGAAAACTGTATTCAAAAAACAGGAAAAACACCTGTTCAGTATTTAGATTCTTTAGGGGTTTTGAATCAAAATGTGGTGCTCGCTCATGCGATTCATTTGACTCCAGAAGATATAGATATTCTTCAAAAAAGAGACGTGACTCTTGTTCATAATCCATCATCTAATATGAAATTGTCTAGTGGAAAAATGAATATTTCAGCTTTAATGAAGGCAGGTATTCCAATTGCTCTTGGAACAGATGGAGCTTCTTCTAATAATAATTTAGACATGAGAGAAGAAATGAAGTTTGCTGCTTTACTAGCAAAAGTGGATGGTGGACCTGAATTACTTAGCGCAGATGAAGTTTTTCATATGGCTACGGTGCAGGGTTCTAGAGCTTATCAAGTAAATGCGGGGCTTATAGAAGAAGGGAAACTGGCCGATGCAATTCTTTTAGATCTTAATAATGAAAGACTAATTCCCAACCATCATCTGGTTTCAAATTGGGTTTATGCAGCTGACGCACGCTGTATAGACAAAGTGATTTGTCATGGACAAATTTTAATGGAAAATAAATCTGTTGAAAATGAAATTGAAATTTTAGAGAGAGTAAAAAAGTTTGCGGCGAAAAATTAAGATTTATTTTTGAATCAGTAAATTCAGTTAAAAAGAAGTTTTAAGTTTTATATCAATTATTTTCGTTGAGATTTTGAACTATCCTCTTTTGAAGAAGAGGATTCTTTTTTTTCGGGGTTTTGTTCTTGAAGTTTTTTAACTTCTTCTGCGGCTTTTGTTTGGATCATGGAAATTTGAGTCGAAATATCTTTTGCCGCTAATTCTTTATACAATTCGTAACTAATGGAAGAATTTCTTGTTTGATGTAAAGATCCAGAGAATGGTAAATAGTGAATAATTGTTAAAAGTACAAAGCAAATAATTAAACTTTTAGCAAGGCCGAAAAGAGCGCCACCCAGTCGATTCAATCCATTTAAAGGAGTTTTTTTGATCCACCGATCTAAAATAAAAATAAAAGTATAAATCGAAAATAGAGGAATTAAAAAGCCTCCTATTACACATATCATTCGAATCGTGGTTTGTGTTAGATCAAAATTCGAAGAAATAAATGGCCCCGCAATATCGTAACCATAATAGGCTCCAATAGCCGCAATAATCCAAGCAACGAGTTTAAAAATACTTTTAAATAAACCAGCCCATATTCCAAGAAATGTAAACAAAGTAACGATAATTAAGCAAGTAATGTCTATCCAATTCATAAAGGCTCAATTTAGTATAAATAGGGAGGTAGATGCAGCTACAATAATCCCTGTAATAAATCCAACTGCTAGATACAAATAAGACTTGTGCTTCTTTTGAGGTGGCGGTTCAAATTTGGATTCTGGATGACTTAATGAATCTAACCATTGCCCCATATATACATCTAGTTGACGAGGAAATCCTTCCATAATTTTAGAAAGTTCATCTGCTGCTTCTTGAGCGGATTGGAATCTTTTAGAGGGTTTCTTTTCAAGTATTTTACAAACGAAGCGACGCAGGGCATGAGGTACTTGTTTTGGAAATAAGTTTTTGTGAATTTTTACATTTAAAATGTATTGAGTGGTGAGTTCCATGGTTTCACCACGAAAAGGGTGTTTCCCTGTGAGCATTTCAAAAGCAATAATTCCAAGGCTAAAAAGATCAGAATGAAGCGTTACTTTTTTTCCAGTAATTTGTTCTGGACTCATATAGGCGGCTGTGCCGAGAACGCTTCCTGGAAGAGTCATGTCTTGAGTTGCTCCAGCGTTTCGAGCAATTCCAAAATCCAAAAGCTTGATTCGTCCAATTTTATCCACCATCATGTTACTTGGCTTTAAATCACGATGGATAATCTTTCTTTGATGAGCGTAGGCTAGTACTTGTAGAATCTCATGTAAAAAATAAAGAGTCGCAAATAGCGGAGGAGTAGGGGAGACATCTAAAATTTCACGTAGTGTCTTTCCATGAATAAATTCCATTGCTAAAGACAAACGCCCTGTGCGTTCCTGCCAAAGAGAATAAGCGTGGACAATGTTTGGGTGTTTTAGATGTGCTAAAAGGGAGGCTTCTCTTTGAAATCGTAAGTTTAACTCTTCATAAGCAGTTAAATTTGGAATCATTTGCTTTACAATAACCATTCGATCTAAGGAAGGGTCGTGACAAAGCCAAATATCTCCCATGGCTCCTTGTCCAATTTTTTGAGTCGGAGAATAACCACCAATTTTTTCAGGTTTTGATTTTTTTCTGCTTTTTCCAGAAGAAGATTGAGTTGCCATAAGGCAAATATAATAACTCTTCTAAAAATTAATCATCAAGATAAATACGATGGTGTTTTGTTTTAGGGTCTAGATCAGGATAATCTAAAATATAATGAAGACCTCTTGATTCTTTTCGGCAAAGAGCGCTCTTTAAAATAAGCTTAGAGTTTTGCACTGCGTTTCGGAAGGCAAGAAAATCAATATTCTTTGGACCTTTCTTTACAAGAGTTTTATTAATTTCTTTTTCGAATTCGTAGATGACGTTTAAACCTTGATTTAATCCTTCGACTGTACGAACGATTCCACAATAATTCCACATGGTTTTTTGAAGGATCAAACGTCGTTGTTTCCATATATTTCCGTCAGTGAGAACAATTTTTTCTAAACGAATTTTTGGAGGTGTAAAATCACTGCTGATCAAATTACTTTTAAGAATGTTTTCTATAGCGCGAAGAGCGAAAATAACGCTTTCTAGAAGAGAGTTGGAAGCAAGTCTGTTTGCCCCATGAACTCCTGTTGCAGCGACTTCACCACAGGCATATAAACCTCTTATTTCCGTGCGAGACCAAGAGTCTACAAGAATGCCGCCACACATATAGTGAGCCGCAGGAACAACAGGAATCCAGTCTTTCGTCATATCAATTCCGACTTCTAAACATTTAGCATAAATATTTGGGAATTGCGTCTTAATGTCTTTAGGAGATCTTGCGGTCACATCTAAAAACATGTTTGGCTCACCTGTTTTTGCCATTTCACGATGAATGGCTCTTGCCACAATATCTCTAGGTGCAAGAGAGCGAAGTGGGTGAACGGAATTCATAAATTCTTCACCCTCTTTATTTTTTAGAATTCCGCCAAAACCACGAACGGCTTCGGAAATGAGAAAAGTCTTTTTTAATTTTGGTGCATAAAGAGAGGTGGGGTGAAACTGCATGAATTCAATATCTTGAAGAGCGGCCCCCGCGCGCGATGCAATGGCCATGCCCTCTCCAGAACTATCGGCTGGATTAGTGGTATGGAGCCAGAGGCGTCCAGCTCCTCCAGTTGCTATGATTGTCGCTTTAGCAAAAATCGCTTGCATCTTTCCTATTTTTTGATGAATGATTTTTGCCCCGATACACCTTTTGTTTTCACCCTCTCCGTCACAGATTAAATCATAAGCCACAGAGTTTTCAATAAAATGAATATTAGGCCTTGAATGAAGTTCAAATAGCAAGGCTCTCATCATTTCTTTTCCAGTGAGATCTGCTGCATGAAGAATTCTTTTATGGCTATGCCCACCTTCTAAATGTAAGTCGAAAGGGATATTATCTTCATTTTTTTCTGCTGGAGTAAATTTTACTCCCCATTTTACAAGTTGACGAATAGTTGAGGGACCATTTTGGGTTAAAATACGGACTACTTCTTTTTTACATAGCCCAGCACCAGCTTCTAGTGTATCGTTGATATGTAGTTGAAAAGAGTCTGTTTTAGCGGTAACAGTAGCAATGCCACCTTGCGCATAGTTTGAAGAACCGTCTGGTTTAGCTCCCTTGGTCAAGAGAATGACTGAAAGCCCTTTATCTGCAGCGTGAAGGGCTGCACTTAAACCAGAAACACCTGCGCCAATCACTAAAATATCATACAATTTAGGCCTCTGAGGCTAAGAGTGAAATGCAGGGGAATAAATAGAAAAAAAGGGGGTATAAAACTAGATTTATTTTACAGAAAGGATAATTTATTGCTACATTGACCCTCGTCAATTTTTATGGAGTTTTCTCTATGTTAACGTGGATTAATGAAAAAGCAAAATGGATTATCGTTGTCTTTGCCGTAGGCATTGTTTTAGGTCTTTTAGCGATGGATCGTCTTCCAGACCAGGCTATCCAGTACCCGATAGGAAAAGTGGATGGTGAAAAAATATCATACGAAAATTTTGACTCTCGCTTAAAAATGATTGTTGCAAATCGTTATGAGGGAGTTCATTTAGAAGAAGAACAGTATTCTAAGTTAAGGCAAGATTTATTTCAATCCTTCGTTCGTCAACATTTACTTACTCAAGTCATGGAAGATGCTGAACTAGAAGCTTCTGTTGTTGAAATGAAAGCTGAAATCCAACGTAACCCAGATCTTATCCGTGGTATGGTTGGGCAAGAAGCTCAACAACGCATTTATGCTATTCAATCTTCTGCAACTAGTGCGGAAGACGCAAACCAACGCATGCAAGCCTATATTGCCACTTTGCCAAAATTCCTTTTAGACTCTACTTTCGATAAAGCTTCATTTGATCAGTGGTTAAATACTCCTGAAGCTTATGAATGGCAAGCCATGATGAATTATGAGAAGGATCTTAAATCGTCCTCTATTCCTCTAAAACAAATGCAAATTTTTGTTACTGCTAATTTGCATCCAACATCACTTGAATCTCGCTATAATGTAGAACGTCGTTTAACTGATTATGATCTTGAAGTTGCTGTTGTAAATGGCTCTGATTTTGTCGCTCCAGAGTCTTCTGTGGATAGTGTTGTTATTTCTGCTTATTTCAACGCTTTTGATAGCTTCTATGTTGAAAAAGATTTAATGAAATTAAAGTATGCCGTTTTACCTATTGAACCTACAGCTACAGATGAAGCAAAAATCAGAGAATATGCAATGACCTTGTATTTCCAATTGACTGATTCTACAAGTACTACAAACTTTGAAGAACTTGCTCGAATTACTTCGGAAGATCCAGCTAGTGCAGAACAAGGTGGTGCTTTAGGAGACTATACTGCACGTGGTGCATGGGTCAAAGAATTTGAAGATGTTGCTTTCTCTTTAGATTCAGGAGCTATTTCTGAACCTGTTCGTACAAAGTATGGTTTCCATATCATTCAATCTCATGGTAAAAAAACAGACTCTACAGGTGTTGAGTTAGTTAAAGCTTCTCATATTCTTTTAACAGTAACAGCTTCTTCCGAAACAATTGATAGTCTTGAAAACATCATGGAAGACGTTAGAACAGCCTTCCAGAGCTCAGAAAATTTTGATGCTGCTGCAAAAACAAAGAATCTTCAGGTTCTTAGCTCAGACTGGTTGAGCAAAGGTGATCAGATCTCTAGCTTAGGTTATGTTTCTGGTCTTACTGCTTATGCTTTTGCAAATAAGGAACGTCCAGAAACTTCATCTGGTCCTATTTCAAGTGTATTAAAGAACAAAAATTTTGTAGTAATTGCTTCTAAAACAGATAGTTTAGTGGCTGGCTCTCGTAGCTTAAATGCGTTCTATAACGATATTAAATCAAAGCTTCTTCAGAAGAAGTCAGCTGAAAATGCTGCTGCTTACTTAAATTCTGTCGCTGCAAAAATTAAAGAACAAGCTGTGGCTAAGGTCGATAGCACTGCTCAAGATTCGTTAGCTCAAGATTCAGCAAGTGCTACAATGCCTGTTATTGAAAAAGTCAAATTTGAAAAGACTGTTGCTTCTGTTGATGGCTTTGTTCCAGGATTTGGATTTAGTAATCCAATGCTTTCCTCTGTTTTGAAAAATCAAAAGGTAGGGGAATGGGGACCAGTAATCACAACAGATCGTGGCGCTGTCATGCTAAAGATTAATTCTAAAAAGCAACCATCAGAAGACGCAGTTGAAGCTGCAATTAAAGAAGAATTAGGAAATGTGTTCCGCTTTGATGCAAGCGTCGCGTTTAATAGTTATGTAACTTCTTTGGAAGCTGGTGCAAAAGTAGAAGATAATTTAGACCTTTACTATAAAGACTAATTTTTATATTATTGTCGCACCATTTGGCGTGTTCGTCTAGTGGTCTAGGACGCTGGCCTCTCACGCCGGTAACATGGGTTCGAGTCCCATACACGCT
>JAAYXQ010000150.1 GCA_012515825.1 Fibrobacter sp. | reverse complement strand
TCCACCAGTTATCTGATCTCCAGCAATACGTCCAGTTTTATTCGCCGTAGAGCCTAGAGGACGATATACAGGCTTATTTGTTATTAAGTGAAAATGCTCAATGCAATCGCCACAAGCATAAATATCATTGATATTCGTTTGCATTTTAGAATTGACTTGGATAGCGTTTGCAGTACCTAATGAGATTCCTGCAGCTTTTGCAAGAGCTGTATTGGGGCGCACTCCTGTTGAAAGCAATACCATAGAGGCTTCCACCTTCACTCCATTTGATAGTTCAATCGTTTCCGCCTCTATTGACTGTATGGAGGCTCCAAGAATCACTCGAATCCCTTTTTCTTTTAAATGATGTAACACATGAATAGCCATATCACGGTCTAAGCCAGGAGTCACTTGTGGGAGTTTTTCTATAAGCGTTACTGAAATGCCTAAACGTGCTAAATTTTCACAAACTTCAAGCCCAATAAAACCTGTTCCTACAATTGCCACTTTTGATATTTTTTTAGCATTAATAAAATCTTTAATACGAAGCATATCGTTAATGCTTCTCAATATAAAAACATGTTCTCTATCGGCTCCTAGAATAGGCGGCACAGTGGCACTGGCTCCTGTGGCGATTACAAGCTTATCATAATAGTCTTCAATCACGGCACCTGATTCAAGATTTTTTACGGTAATCTTTTTTTCTGTTGGGGAAATGCTCATGACTTCATGTCGAATTAAAACATCAACATTGTATTTTGTCTTAAAAAAATCTGGATTTCGAGGTGTGAGTTTTTGGAGATCAACCACTTCATCTCCAAGATAGTAGGGCATGCCACAACCAGAATAAGAAATATAGTTGTTTTTTTCGTAAATTACGATTTCGGCCGTTTCATTGTTACGTCTAGCTTTTGCTGCAGCAGATGTTCCTGCCGCAACGGCTCCAATAATTACAATACGCATATCGCATCTCCAAATAGGGGAGTGACTTTAAACCTCAAACGCCATTTTACTACACATTAATTTTAATAAAGGTAATTAAACTTTATCAAAAAAAAATCAAAGTAAGAAATTTTAATCCGTGTACTCAATAAACCTAAAATGAGACTCTCCTCGAACGAGACGAAACCCTGCATGTTCACTATCTAGTCGAATGTCTTCTAATCCACCCCCATTAATTATTACGGAGCCGCCTATGGCTAAGTAATTGCCAGGATTATCGATATCTGGTGTAGTTGTCCATTCAAACGCATTTCCGATGAGGTCATATAAATGCCAAGAAGTAGGTAATTTTGTTGCAACCTCTTGCGTTACTTTTCCACTATTTCTGTTATTCCACGAATGTAAATCATAAGCACTGTAACTTTCTTGAGTATTTGAGTATAAATCATCCCAGGGGTAAACAGTAAAAACGCCTTGATAATAGATGTAGCTGAATTCACCGCGCGTAGGAAGTCTATATCCGTTTTTATTGAATGTAATTTGAAGATTTTCTAATCCAGTCACTTCGGTTGGTTTAACTCTTTGAAGAGAGCCTTTTGTATCGCTTGTATTAATGGCGGTATAAGTGTAAATGGTGTCATTAGGGTTTCCATATTTTTTTGTCATCTCATTAGCATAAAGAATGGCTTCATAAAAAGTGACTCCATCTACAGGGCAATTAGGGCAAAGACTTCCATCATCGGCATAACCTTCTCCGCTTGGATTTTGCCATAAGTAAAAGCCATTATGAAATAAAGAAGGAATCTCATCGCCCATGAGTTTTTGGTAGGCACCGATGGTGACTTCTGTTGTATCTACCCAAAAATCTTGTACACATGTTTTTTCCTCAGAAACCGACCAATAAATGGATCCGCAGCCATCAGGGATACGAACCTGGCCATCTGAAAAAAGGAAGTTTTGAGAAGAAGAGCTAAGAACCCATAAACTTGAAGATGACGATGAGTTTATAACACTGGAAGAACTATATAACATCGAAGAACTAGAGTGAATTAATGAGCTAGAAATATTTATAGATGAACTAAATTCTTGAATAGAAGAATTGGTGAGCGAAGAACTTGAAGAAATAGGAGTATCATCTGAAATATCTTCTGCTGGTGTATTTACAGAAGTTCCCTTGTCAGCACATCCCATAATCATTAAAACAAAACCTATCCAAAAAATGATCTTCATAATAAAATGCCCACCAAGAACATTTATTCAAACTTTTTTCATGAATTTAGTCTTATTTTTTGGGGTTTGGATAAAGAAACAAAACACTGTGATTTACAAAAATAAAATTTGCATTTTGAACAAGACGCTCATCTAACCTAACTCAGTTTTTTCATGAAGAATCAAACGTCAATTTGTACCATAAAGGTATCACTCTCACATAAAAAGTAAACTTTTAAGTGTTCGTGTTTCCCGCAAGGGGATCACTACCACAAGGGTATCACTCTCACAGCTATGCATGGTTCCGACTAAAGCACTAAAAGTGCTAAGTCTCACGTAAAATGCTAAAGCATATAAGTGTTCATGTTTGTGGCACACAACGGAGTGAGAAAACAAAACACTTTACGTCAATAATACTTATTTAGATTTAATCGTGAAAAAAACATTTCCGTCAACCATACTATTAATGAGTTTTAATGAAAAAACATTTATTGAAAACCAATGAAAAAATGAAAAGGCACCTTACATGAATTGTGCATTAATAGAATCATTTGTATATAATTCAATTGCATGAAAAAAGAAACTCATTTGCGATAATAGTATTGTATTGGTTTACAACGCGGATCAAAAAACATAATTAAATGGGGACTTTCGTACCATCGAATTTTATTCATGTTAAGTGATTGTAAAAAAAGGAGAAGGATGTGAAAAAACAAATCCTTTATTTTATTTAATAGATAGATTAATTTAGCTGTTAACTTTTTTACTATGGAAATCTATGTATTTGTTTATAGTTCTCACATTGATTATGGGGATTGGTGAGATTATAGCACAAGAGGATTCCTCTAATGTTATTTTTGATGATTCAAAAGTTCATGAGTACACCTTAACTTTTTATGATACTGATTATGCCACAAAACTGGAGGCAAATTATTTCAATGATGCGGGTTATCTTCCTGCAAAATTTTCTGATGGAACAATTACGCTAGATAGTGTAGGTGTTCGATACAAAGGAAACTCTTCCTATAATGCCGCAAGTTCTTCTCCAAAGAAGCCCTTAAAAATCAAATTCAATGAGTTTATTAGCGGTCAGAAATATTATGGAATTAAGGTATTAAACTTTAGTAATGGTTATGGTGATCCTACGTTTCTTCGTGAGAAGATTGCCTATGATATTTCCTCAAAATACATACCTTCTCCTCGCTCCTCGTTTGCTGCAATCACGATTGGATCAGATTATATTGGCTTATATACTCAAATAGAACAAGTGAATGAACAATTTTTAAATCGAGTTTATCAAGATAAAACACTAAACTTATATAAAGCAAGTGATGCAGGAGCCTCTCTTGTGTATAGCGATAATAATCCAAATTCTTATGCCTCAGAAATGGAATTAAAAACAAATGAAGATCTTAATGATTGGTCTGGAATGGTTTCTTTTCTCAAATACATTAATAATACGGATAACGAATCTTTCTGTAGTACATATTCCCAATATATGAACCCAGATAATGTCGCCCCATTCTTAGCATTTATGATGGTGATGTCTCATTTCGATTCTTACATTGGAAGTGGGCGTAATTTTTATCTCACGCAAATGAATGCCGCGGGGTATATGAGTTTTGTGCCTTGGGATTTGAATCTCACGTTTGGTGGTTACCCAAATGGATGGGATGTATATAAACAAAGTGCTATCACTACAAGTAACATAGACCAGCGTCCATTATTTAAGAAGTTAATGGGATGTGAGGAATTTAAGTATAAGTACCTAGCCTATATTAAAAGAATGATCACCACAGATGCTTCTGAAGAATCCATTCAAAAAGCAATCGATAAGCATGTTAGTATCATTCAACCATTTGTAGAAGCAGATAATAATAAGTTCTTTTCTCTATCTGATTTTACAACAAATCTTAATTCAAAATTAAGAACATCTTCAGGGAGTATTCCTGGGCTTACTGAATTTTCCACAAATAGAAATACTTTTCTTCTTAGTGAAATAGAAGGTATTCTTCCTGAAGAATATGAGCTTTCTATTGATAAAAATAACCATGACTTAGCTGCTAAAACAAGCATTCGTCATCGACAAATTGTTTTTCCTAGCCAAAGAGCAAATACAGAAAAGTATTTAGAGTTTTTTAGCCCTAATGGTCGTAAGTTGATTTCTATTCATACGACGGCAGGGGTGATCGATATTCCAGTTCTTCCTAAAGGGATGGTGTTGATTCGGGTCAAAATCAATCAAAGTAATCAAATCATAAAATACAACAACTATTAAAGGGGTTTTATGCATACACTTAGAAGACTCATGATCATCTCATTCCTATGCCTTCTTCCGAATGCATTTGGACAAAGAGCCGATGCTTTAACTTTTCTCTATGGCGGTAGAGAAGGAAGGTTAATCAGCAATGATAATAGTACAACTATTCAAACATGGAATCTTTCTACACCTTATTCTGCTCATATGTCTGATAGTGGTACGATTTGGTACACAAGTGGTGGCGGCTTTGGCGGCTGGGGGGGCGGCTTTGGAGGAGGTGGTGGAGATTGTTCCGTTTTTGGAGCGAGTTATGAAAGCATCCTTGAAGTAGATTGGAATGGAAATACAATTCGCACGATTACTAAAGAACAATTGGGGGGTGGTAATCCTCACCATGCAATTACCTTAACTGAGAACGGAACTATTCTTGCTGTTGTTGCAGAAAGATATAATAATGCTTGTGGGGAACGCCTTGTAGAGTATGATCCAAAGCAAAATAAAGTCATTTGGGCTTGGCATACGAATGATCATGAAGGAACAAATAATCCTAGAAAATTAAAGAGAGGTTCAGATTCAAACGATCCCTATCATA
>JAAYXQ010000149.1 GCA_012515825.1 Fibrobacter sp. | reverse complement strand
ATTCATGCGCATATCACTTGCTATCAATTTACCTGTGGTTCGGTCTTTTTCAAAGAAAATAACTTTGGCATCTTGACCACCAAGTTCGATCGCGACTCTTGTTTCAGGATTAGTTGCTCTGACTGCAAGAGCATTAGCTACGACTTCTTGAACAAAGAAAGAACGAGTCGCTTCAGCAAAGGGTTGACCACCGCTTCCACAAAAAGCGACCTTAAAAATTTTATCTGGAAATAAGCTATGAGCTTCAGTTAAAAGTTCCAACACCTTTTTGGCTTGCATTGCATTATGGCGCTGGTAAGAGTAATGAAGAAGTTTTGTTGTTGTTGGGTCTACAATAGCAATTTTTACTGTTGTGGATCCAACATCAACTCCAATCCATAAATCATTTTTTATCATATTCATAATGAGACCAAATTTACAAATAAAAAAAAGTTTAAGTTGCAAAAATACTATCTTTGACAATTATGAAAGCTTTATTGTATGATACCACTCTTCGCGACGGAAACCAAGACCGCAAAATCAGTCTTTCTTTAGCAGATAAATTGCAAATTGCAAGATTATTGGACTCTTTTGGAATTGATTATATTGAAGGTGGATGGCCTAACCCAAGTAATCCTACAGACGAAGAATTCTTTGAAAAAGTCAGAGAATTAAAGCTTAGTCATGCAAAAATTGCTGCCTTTGGTAGTACTCGTCGACCAGGAATTGCCCCTCAAAAAGACCCGTTGTTACAAGCTTTAATCAAAAGTGAAGCTCCTGTGAAAACCATATTTGGAAAGAGCTGGGATCTTCATGTAACAGAGGTGATTCGTACTCGTTTAGAAGAAAATCTGAATATGATTGAATCTTCTGTGGAATACTTAAAAAAATACTCGGAAGAAGTTTGTTATGATGCAGAACATTTCTTTGATGGATATAAAGAAAATCCATCCTATGCGATGGAAACACTAAAAGCTGCAGAACGAGGTGGCGCTGATTTCTTGGTTCTTTGTGATACCAATGGCGGAGCGATGCCTTGGGAAGTAGAAGAAATCACAAAAGAAATAAAAAAGTACTTTTCGACCCCATTAGGCATTCATGTTCATAATGATTCTGGCTTAGGAGTCGCAAACAGTCTTTATGCCGTAAAAAGCGGTGCTGACATGATTCAGGGCGTTTTTAATGGCTATGGAGAACGCTGTGGTAATGCGAATTTAACAACGATCGCTGCAAATTTGAATTTTAAGTTACAACGAAACTTTTTTGCTAAACGGAATATTTCAAAACTCAGAACTTTAAGCGTTGGTATAGATCAAATTGTCAATATTCCAAGTGATGTTCGAGCTCCTTACGTAGGTGATGCTGCTTTTGCGCACAAAGGCGGAGCTCATATTGATGGAGTCATGAAGGTCGCGAGAAGTTTTGAACACATCAATCCATTAAGTGTTGGTAATGATCGTGTCTTTGTCACGAGCGATCAGGCTGGTGGATCTTTGGTTGTTGAAAAATTGAAGGAAATCAAGCCTGGACTTGATAAAAAAGACCCTCAAGTCGTTAAATTATTAAAATCTATAAAAGAGCGAGAAAATGCTGGTTGGCATTTTGATTCGGCGGAAGCGAGCTTTAAAATGCTTGCCTATCGTAGTTTAGACTTATTTAAGGCTCCATTTGAAGTCTTAAATTATCGCGTTATTGAAGATAAAACACCAGAAGGTGTGAGTGTTTCTCAAGCCTCCGTGAAACTTAAAATTGGAGATGAAATTAGTCATCAAGTTTCTGAAGGTGATGGACCTGTGAATGCCTTGGATGCGGCACTTCGCAAAGCTCTTCTACCATATTTTCCTTATATGAAAAAGGTGCGTTTAGATGACTTTAAGGTACGCGTTTTAGGCTCAAACGTTGGCTCAGATGCTACTGTTCGAGTTTGGACCACTTTTGGTGATGAAAAAGAACAGTGGAACGTCGCTGGAGTCAGTGCTAATATTATAGAAGCTTCTTGGTTAGCTTTAGTGGATGGCCTTTGTTATAAAATAATTAAAGAAGCAAAACAGCCAAAATCCACATTAAAAAGAGCAAAACGTGTTTCTAAAAAAGGTTGATTTTATGAAGATAGTGAAAGTAAAACCTAATTCAGCTGAAATTAAGCGCTTATGTTCTCGAGCAGTTGCGCCCACTAAAGAAATTCAAGCGAAAGTAGATCAAATCCTTCTGGATGTTCGTACTCATGGGCTTCCAAAGGTAATTGAATATGCCAAAGCATACGATGGCTTAAAGGGAAATCGATTAAGAGTTTCTGAAAGTGTAATTGAAAAAGCGGCTCAAAAAACACCTCCAGCTTTACAAAAGGCCTTAAAACAAGCGATTCGAAATGTAAAAGTTTTCCATCAAAATCAAGTAGAAGAATCATGGCAGATTACAGGTAAAGATGGAGTCGTTTTAGGCCAACGTATTCGCCCCATGCGTCGTGTTGGGCTTTATGTTCCAGGTGGTTCGGGTACTTATCCTAGTACGGTGATTATGTGTGCTGTTCCTGCAATAGTTGCTGGAGTTTCTGAAATTGTGGTGGTCACTCCAATTAAAGATGGCTTACAACCTTCTCTAGCCTTTGTTTTGCGTGAACTTGGTATTACTGAAGTGTATCACGTTGGGGGAGCTCAAGCGATAGGGCTTTTAGCTTACGGGGCTAAAGGCATTGAACCTGTAGATAAAATTGTCGGCCCTAGTAACGTCTTTGCGGCTATTGCAAAAAAAGAAGTTTTTGGTGTCGTGGATATCGATATGATTGCTGGTCCATCGGAAATACTGGTTCTAGCGGATGCCACATGCGATCCTGATTTTGTCGCTGCAGATTTGCTTTCTCAAGCAGAGCATGGCTCTGGTTTTGAAGCCGCTATTTGTATTACCGATAATATGGAAACGGCTCAAATGATTTCTGCTTGTGCTGATATTCAGGTGGAAGGTTCCCCTAAAAGGGAACTTTTAGAGAAAGCTTTAGATCAATATGGGCGTATTTTAGTGGTAGATAATTGGTTTGATGGCATTGAAATCGCTAATAAAATTGCTCCTGAACATTTAGAAATCATGACTTCTGAAGCTAAAAAGATGTCTGAATCCATAGAAAATGCGGGTGCTATATTTATAGGGCCTTATTCTAGTGAACCTGTTGGCGATTATTTTGCTGGTCCTGATCACGTTTTGCCAACAAATGGAACGGCTCGTTTTTCTAGCCCTTTAGGTGTTTATGATTTTATAAAAAGAACAAGTATTATTGAGTATTCTTCAGCGGCAATGTCAAAAAATGGTAAGGCAATTGCCTCTATTGCCACAGCAGAAGGATTTTTTCATCATGCTCAAGCAATTTTAAAGCGATTATAATCTTGTTTTCTAAAAAAAGTTTGTTATATTTGTCTTCGATTTCGGGATGTAGCTCAGTCTGGTAGAGCGTCTGCTTTGGGAGCAGAATGTCGTCAGTTCGAATCTGGCTATCCCGATAAAAAAACCTGATAATAAATTATCAGGTTTTTTT
>JAAYXQ010000148.1 GCA_012515825.1 Fibrobacter sp. | reverse complement strand
TTTTTCTTGTTTCTAGAGTTAGACGGCAGCAATCTTTTTCTGTAATGACAATAGGTTTGCCAAGTAAGAGTTCTTTTTTAAGCATCAGCTCAAATTTACGATCATGATCTGGACGGATGATTTTCTTTTCTATGGTGATTCCAAAATCTTGAAGATCAGAAAAGAAGCGATCTGGATTTCCAATGCCACACATGGCCGTGGCACTCTTATTTAAAGAATCTCCCTGTTCATTTTTTATTTCAGAAATAGAGAAAACAAGATCGGGGTCAATAAAAGAATTTCCACAATAAAGAGTCATCGTTACATCAGGGTGATCCTTTTTAAGGCTACGACAATAACCTGATGGGAATAAATCAATTATATCATGAGCAAATTCGCCCCATTGGAGAGCGATTTTATGATGGGCAGAGAGTCTAAAATCTTCAAAACCATCATCAGCAATAATAATATCGAATAGTCCATCTATTTTTTTGGCTAAGCGAAAGCGATTCTTTGTTGAAAAGACTTTTGCATCTAAAGCTTCTTGTTGTAACCACTCATACTCATCCATTGCTTTAGAATGACATAAAATGGCGACGGTGAAATTTTCTTTTAAGAAAGATTTAGCAAGATACAGAGTGAAAGGCGTTTTCCCCGCGCCTCCCATAAGATAAGAACCTATTATAATTAGTTTGGATTTCTGAAGAGGCTTTTGAGGACGCAAAAAAACGAATCGATTCATTTTATAAAAGAACCGATATATTAAAGCGAATAAAACCCAAAGAAAATCCATCGAAAAAAAATAGAATATAAACAAGTCAAGTAAAAGACTATTTTCTGGATCTTCTGATAAAAAAAGGAGGATATTTAATGTGATTAATCCTATTTAATTAAGCGAGTGTTAATTTGTTTCATTTTAGTCTTTATTTTTTTCACTATTCTATTAATGAGTAAAGAATAACTAAATTTGATTTTATGGATAGAGCACGCCGTCGACGATTTGGACAAAACTTTTTAGATGATTCAACTGCAAAATTGATTGCAGACGATTTACCTGTGAATAACCAGGCTATATTAGAAATTGGCCCAGGGCACGGTGCCATGACAAAGCATCTATTAAAAAAGAATGTCCCATTGACGGCAGTCGAAATTGATGATCAGTGTGCTACATTACTCAAAGATCGTTTTGCGGAGGATTCGAATTTCTCTATAGTCAATGTTGACTTTTTGAAATTTGATCTTTTGCAGTGGTTAGAAGAGCACCCTTTGTCTTGGATAACAGGGAACTTACCTTACAATGTTTCTACAGCTATCATTGCGGGCTTAATGCCTCGTTTGTCAAAGACCTCGGGTTTTATGGGTATGGTACAATTGGAGGTCGCAGAACGCTTGTGTGCCGTTCCTTGCACTAAAGCATATGGAAGCCTTTCGGTATGGGTTCGCTCTTATGGAGAACCACGCCTATTAAGAAAAATTGGCCCTGAACATTTTACCCCAAAGCCAAACGTGGATAGTGCAACCATTATGATTGTGCCTCGAGAAAATCCGATAAAAGCATCAGAAGGTTTTTTTGAATGGGTTCAGCTTGCTTTTTCTATGAAGCGAAAGCGCATTGCTAATTCTTTAAGTACCTCTTATGAAAAAGAAATGGTTTTTAAGGCCCTTTCTTTTCTCAACCTATCTGAAAACACTCGTGCCGAAGAGTTATCTCCAGAGCAGTTTTTAGACTTATATCAATTGCTTTTGAAATTAAAGTCACAAACGAATTAAATCACGAGTAATTTTTTAGCAACGTTAATAAATACAAGACATATCTATTGAGCTTGAATAGTATTGATTTTTGTGGTTGAAAAAAGGGGTAAATAAAAAACGACGATTTTACTCGTCGTTTTTTTTGAGAGAGAAAGTTATTTCTTTTTCTTCTTTTTAGGCTTAACGATTTGTGCATCTTGAATGTTAGCGTCTTTAGGGGAAGCAACTGCTTTTTCACGATGAATAATAGCGTATTGCCCAATACCCCATAGATTAGATATAATCCAGTATAAAACAAGACCAGAAGGCATCACTGCACTAAAGACAAACATCATACCAGGCATCATCCAAATCATCATTTTACGTTGAGCTGGATCGGTCATCGCAGACATAGATTGTTTTGTTTGGAAATAAGTAGTAACAACCATAATTAAGGGTAGAATAGAAAGACCTTCTGGCATAATATAAGGAATGGTGATTCCATTCCAGATTACATCGGATCTAGACAAGTCACTAATCCAACCAATGAATGGCATACCTCTAAGTTCAATGGCACGAGCAAGAATAATAAAGAGACCAATAAAAATAGGGAACTGGAGTAGCATTGGGAAGCAGCCACCCGTGCACGATGCCATGGGGTTGATATTATGTTTTGCATAAAGTTCCATAATAGCAGCTTGTTTCTTCTGAGGTTCTGCACGATATTTAACGTTAATGGCATCAAGTTCTGGCTTGATTTTACCCATTTCTTTTGTGGAGCGTAATTGCTTTATGGTTAATGGTGTTGTTGCAATACGAACTAATATTGTTAATAAGATAATGGCAATACCATAATTTGGGATAAATGAGTAGAATATTTTTAATAATGATAATAGTAAACCACAAAGAGCAACAAACCAAACATCAGCGCCAATCCACTGCCAGCCACTGACGATTACTTTTTCATAATCTTTATCTAGAGATTTAATTTTTGTCCATTCTAGTGGAAGAATCATAAGGTTAAAGTTAAGGGAGTCAGCGCCTTTTAGATAATCGCTCACGCTTAACTGATAAGTTCCAGGATTATTCTTTTCTTTAGAACCTTTTAATGGTTCCCCTTTAATGACCGCTTCGGTGGGCTCATCAAATTGGATACTCATCGCGACATACTTACGACGAAGCCCTGCCCAAATAATCTTTCCATCTTCGTCATTGAATTTCTTTTTTTCTTGAATTACTTCGCGTTCTACACTATAAGTGTTGTTATAAATGATTTCGCTGAAGAAGTAATTAGCCCCAATGTTCTTGCCTTTTGGAAACTGTTCTGTTTCGCGCATACCGCCATTCCAAAGAATTTCATAATCATTTGGTTGAAATCCTTCAAAACGGTTACTTTGTCTAACTGCAGAGCCTGTTTTTGAAAAAGAATATGAACGAATTACTTTATTTTGATTAGGGTCTGTGAACACGAATTGAATGGTAGTGTCTTTATCAACTACGATTTTAGATGGTGTTTCTGGTGAAACAGCAAATAAAGCTTCACTTAGATTTGTTTTGTCTAATTTAAGATCAAGCGCACCAGCAGAGGTGTCTTCTATGAGTTCTGGGAAATTTCCTTCACTATCAGTAAGCGTTTTGATAATGACGCTTGAAACTTTGGCGCCGCGATTAGAAAGTTTTAAGATAAACAAGTCTGTTTCTACAACAATGCTTTTTTCTAAAACAGGAGGTGGCAGTTCAATTAGAGAATCACTTGCAAGAGAGTCTTTTGCTAAAGTGTCATTAGAGGACAAAAAAGCAGGTGCTTTACTTGAAGTAGAATCGGCATTGTTTTTTAGAGATGGAATTTCAAGAGCACTTTTTGATTCTTTCTTGACTTCTTGAGTCTCTTCAGAAGTAATAGCCTTTTCCACTTTTTGAGGTGCTGGTTGTGGCTTTGGCATTGTTGTCATCCACCATATCATAATGGCAGCGATAAGAACAGAGCCTATAATTGTATTTCTATTCATAATGATTCCTTACGTGGAGGAACGGGATCGTAGCCACCCTTACAAAACGGGTTGCATCGAATAATCCGAAAAATAGCAAGATAGAAACCTTTTAAAGCTCCGTGAGTTTCAATGGCTTCAATTGCATAGTGAGAGCATGTTGGATAAAAACGACAAGTCCCTCTAAAAAAAGAGGGGTGTATATACTGATAGGCGCGGATGGGAAGAATTAAAATTAGTTGACAAATTCTTTTCATTGATTTTAAGATCATAAAAAGCTTTTCTCCATTTTAGACAAAAGCTTATTTGCCGATTCACGTAGTTTTTCTGGTGTCATATCTTCATGGTTTTCGTTAACAAAAATCATAGCCCAGACAGGCTCTTTCATTTGAGAGGAGGCTTCAAAGAAGAAAGGACGTAAGATACGACGGCATCGATTACGATAGACGGCATTACCATTTTTCTTTTTGACTACAAAACAAAAACGACAAAGGCTGTCTGGGCTTTTTATCCACTTCATCGTAAGTGATGGAGAGCGGACAAATTTGCCATGGACAGAAATTTGTCGAAATTGAGATGGCGATCGTAGCCGATAAAATTTTAAAGAGGCAATAACCCGACCTTATTTTTTATAAATAGTGTCACTAACGGTTAAGCGTTTACGGCCTTTGGCGCGACGACGATTAATAACAGCGCGACCCCAGCGGTCTTCCATACGGGCACGAAAACCTTGTTTATTGGCGCGTTTACGATTGTGAGGTTGGAATGTTCTTTTCATGATATTAAACCTTTAAAAATTGCAATTCAGAAGCCCAAATCTAATAAAACGCTTATATTAATCAAGGGGTTATCCTGTACTTAGGGGTTTAAAAGAGAAAATAAGGGCACAAATAAGCATTTTATTGAAGGGTTTCTTTTAATTAGAGATTAGAAAATAGGATCTTCAGGAGGAACGCAAATGGGGTTTTGTATAAGTCATACAGAAAAACGAAAAATAATAAAGCCTTAGAAAGAAGAATAATTATGTATTTGTTTTCTAAAATATTTCATTTCGTTTTGACAATTGGGATACAGGTACGGTAAAAAAAGACTTCATGCGACAAAAAGAGAGTTAATTAAAATGATTTATATGAAGTATTCGCGAGGTGTATTTTTTTTCATGATAATGAAAAAGTCTTTGAAATAAAAAGTTGAAAAAATGGGCGCTAAAAAAATTAGGATTTGTGGGTTGCTTTTATGTGATAGGGGTATAAAGAAAAAGAACCGCTAAGGAAGCGGTTCTTTTTCATGAAAAGAAAAATTATTTCTTTACTAGTTTTGTTTTCTTAGCTGTTTCTTTTAATGCTGCTCCAGCCTTGAAACCAACAGTCTTAGAAGCTTTGATCTTCATAGCGGCGCCAGTTTTTGGATTGCGACCCATGCGAGCGCTGCGTTCTTTAACTAGGAAAGTACCAAAACCAATCAATTGAACGTTTCCGTCTTTCTTGATACCAGTAGTGATAGCTGCAATAACAGCGTTAACTGCACGTTCTGCAGCAGCTTTTGTTTCGATACCGGCAGCTTTGTCTGCAAGAACAGCACCGATGAGATCTTGTTTATTCATTATGACTCCTTGATAGTTGTTGAAAATTCAATGTAAGATATTATACCTTTTTTTTAGGCGTAAGCAAGTTTTTTTTTTGAATTATTTTGCTTTAAGCCCATATTTTAGGGGGTTACAGGAGGGTCTAGGGGGTTTTCTTCCTCTTTAGACTCCCAAAATAAGTCTTGAGCATCCTTATTTCGCTTTATTTTATCGAGGTAAACTAAGCATAAACAAGTAAATGGGATAGCGACAATAAGCCCTAAGAAGCCAAGTAACTTACCCCAAACAGATAAAGAAAGAAGGATTCCTACAGGTGGTAAATTCATACTTCTTCCAACAATATTTGGAACTATAAGCATGTCTTGTATGACTTGTATAGTAGCATAAATGGCTGTTATAAGTAAAGCGACTTCCCAAAAAGGAATACCTGTATCAAGACCATAGACAATCCCTAATATCAGTGCAAGAGGAATACTAATTATTTGCAGATAAGGAACCATGTTTAAGGTTCCAATAAATAGGCCAAATAAAAATCCCATTGGAAGGCCAATGATGGAGAAGGCTGTGGCAAAAAGAATACCCACAGTAAAGGCAACCATGGTTTGTGCTCTAAAATAGGAGGCCATAAAATAATCCATTTCTTTTGCAAGTTCTGTGGCCTCTTCTTTGTATTTCAAGGGAATTAATTTTTTGATATTGCTTCTTAACTTTGGCATATCAAGCATAATGAAAATCAAATACATGACAATCAAGGCTGCGCCTACAATCCAAAAAATAACAGTCGCTGTACCAGATAAAACACCTAGAGCTCCTGGGACGACTTTAGACAAAATGGATTGTGCATCTTTCCAGAAATCAAGGCTACGCATGGATTCAGCAATACCTTCCATTGAAATTAAATTTCGTAAACCTTCCCAGAAATTTTCAGGAATGACTTCGTTTAGACGGCCTCTCCAGGAAGAGTCTGTTAAAAGCTTTGATAACAGAGCGCCGAGTCTTTGGATTTCTTCTGTGACTTGAGGGATAAAAATGATTAAAGCAATGGTGAGTAAGGCAGCGAATGAAAACAAAACGATAAGAACGGATATGATACGAAACTTGACTTTTCTTTGCAGTTTATTAACGAGAGGATCTAAAATATAAGCGATTAAAAAAGCGGCTCCAAAAGGCACAAGAACGGCACTTAAGTAATTCAAGAGTAAAATGAGTACAGTGATGACAATCAAACCAAAAATAAATTGCATGATTCGATCGGTGGTCCAACGTTTATGCATGTTCCCTCCTATATTCTAAAGGGGTTTTTTGATATGCTTGTTTAAAAACCTTGTTAAAATGACTTACGTTGCCAAAACCAATATTAATGGATATTTCAACTACTTGAAGATCAGTTTCTATTAGAAGACGGCAAGCTTCTTTTAAGCGTATTTCATTGACGAAACTACTAAAAGTCATACCCACGTTTTTTTTCAAAATATCAGAAAGTTTATTACGATTAAGCCCCACTTCTCGACAAACATCTTCTAGAGAAAGAGAAGCGTTATGATAGTTTGAATTAATGTAATC
>JAAYXQ010000147.1 GCA_012515825.1 Fibrobacter sp. | reverse complement strand
TGAAGAGGAGGATCTAAGAAACGAATCGTCACAGGATTTCCGCCGAGGGCTTCGTATAACTCCTCAAAATCGCCTTGCTGCATTGGTTCTAATTTTGCAAGAGCCTTTGTACGCCCTTCCACAGTGTCAGAGCAGATCATTTCGCGAATCGCTTTAATACGGTCGCCTTCAAAGAACATGTGTTCTGTGCGGCAAAGCCCAATACCTTCTGCACCAAACAAGACCGCTTGTTTGGCATCTTTTGGGGTATCAGCATTGGTACGGACTTTAAGTACGCGGTATTGATCTGCCCAGCCCATCAAACGACCAAGTTCAGCACTAATAGAGGCTTCCACTGTAGGGATTGCTTCTCCGTAAATTTTACCAGAAGAACCGTCAAGGGAAATATATTCGCCTTCTTTGAAGGTGCGGCCTCCAAGTGTAAAACACTTGTTTTCTAAATCCATTTTAATTTCGCCACAACCCGAGATACAGCAAGTGCCCATGCCGCGAGCAACGACAGCAGCGTGCGATGTCATGCCACCACGAACAGTTAAAATACCTTCTGAATAATGCATTCCTTCAATGTCTTCAGGAGATGTTTCCAAACGAACAAGAATGACTTTCTCATTTCTTTTGGTGGCCCATTCAGTGGCATCTTCAGCGGTAAAAACAATCTTTCCACAAGCAGCTCCAGGAGACGCTGCAAGAGCCATAGCAATTGGTTTTGCCTTCTTAAGTGCAATTACATCAAACTGTGGGTGTAAAAGAGCGTCGAGCTGTTTTGGATCGATCATGCAAACAGCTTCTTTCTCATTAATCATCCCTTCATCTACTAAATCGCAAGCAATTTTAAGAGCTGCAGCTGCGGTGCGTTTACCGTTACGTGTTTGTAGCATATAGAGTTTTTTATTTTCAATAGTAAACTCCATATCTTGCATGTCGCGGTAATGTTTCTCTAATTTGTTTGAAATTTCCACAAATTGATCGTAGCATTCAGGCATAATTTCTTTAAGATGATCGATACTCTGTGGAGTGCGTACCCCAGCCACCACATCTTCCCCTTGAGCGTTCATCAAAAATTCGCCATATAATTTGCGTTCGCCAGTAGAAGGGTTACGAGTAAAGGCAACGCCTGTACCAGAAGTATCACCCATATTACCAAATACCATCGCTTGCACGTTTACCGCGGTTCCCCAAGAACCAGGAATATCGTTCATGCGACGATAATAGATAGCGCGTGGGTTATTCCAAGAACGGAACACAGCTTTAATAGCACCCATCAATTGTTCTTTTGGGTCAGAAGGAAAATCGCTTCCAATTTTTTTCTTGTATTCTGCCTTAAATTGATCAGCTAAAAGTTTCAGATCATCTGCAGTGAGTTCAGTGTCTAACTTAACGCCTTTCTTCTCTTTCAATTGATCGATCAGTTCTTCGAAATATTTTTTGCCGACTTCCATAACAACGTCGGAATACATTTGAATAAAACGGCGATACGAATCGTAAGCAAAACGTGGATTTCCAGTTTTTTCTGCAAAAGCCACAACGACAGAATCATTTAAACCAAGATTCAATATCGTATCCATCATCCCAGGCATAGAAGCGCGTGCGCCAGAACGCACAGATACTAAAAGCGGATTTTCGAGATCACCAAATTTTTTCCCAGTAATGGCTTCCATCTTTTCGATGTATTCCATAATTGATTTTTCTAAGTCTTCGCTTATTTTTTCACCATCATCGTAATACTTTGTACAGGCTTCAGTTGAAATTGTAAAACCCTGTGGTACAGGCATTCCAAGATTGGTCATTTCTGCAAGATTCGCGCCCTTTCCTCCGAGGAGTTCGCGCATGGAACCTTTTCCTTCAGAAAATAAATAAACGTACTTTTTGTCCATGTTCATAGACTTCCTTTTTTCTTCTTTTTTTATATGTTACATACAAATGTAGCAAAAAGTTTACAAAAGTGCTTTAATTGGTGGCTGAATTATTGAATTTAAATATTATTATGTCTTTTATGATATTCAATAAATATGATAATTTAATTTATAGTAACAAATAATCTGGTTCATTCTGCCGTCGATTTGACAACATTAAAATCATGAGGAGGGAGATGTTTACTTGAAAAGGGAAGGAAGGTGAGAAAAACTTTTATGCTCGTTGTTGGTGTTTTGCAATTTACAGCGAAATAAATAGGATCAAAAAATGTTTTATTACCTTAATAGAACCTAAATAAAGAAAGAAATAATTGGGACGTTCATTTCTAAAAGAGCTTATACAATATGGATAAAAAATGGGGTATCGTTATTTATATAAAATACTTTGTATGCAATGGCTTATAATCAAATAATCCTAAATAAACTGGTGCAAAGGATAAAGATAAAAAGCAAAAAATAAAAGAAAAAATAATGAAATATAAACAGTTTAAAATAAAAAAAACTTCGACTTTCATCGAAGTTTTTCAGTGCGGTCGGACAGACTTGAACTGTCACAGGATTGCTCCCACTAGCACCTCAAGCTAGCGTGTCTACCATTCCACCACGACCGCGTGGGGTAAACTTTTTCTACGCGTGCAAATATAGATTAGGGCGCATTAGTTTCCAAGGGGGCTTCTGTAGAATTTTCCACAGGACCTTCAGCTGGTAATGCAGGTACTGCTGCTGGAATTGCTGATGGCAATTGAGGAACAACAGTTTCATTTACACTAGAAGATTCTGTCGCTTTTTTCAGATCGGAAACAACTGGTCCTGCATTTTGTCTTGTTGCTACTAAACCAAGAGCGAGAACAACAACAAAGAAAACAATCGCTACAGCGCGTGTTAACTTTTGAATAAATGTAGCAGCTCCAGCTGTTGAAAAAGCAGATTGAGAAGTCATGCCTCCGAGACCTGCTAATCCACCTAATTTATCGTTTTGAATAAGAACGAGTAACATTAGGAATAAGCAAAGAAATACATGCAATACAATTCCGATCCAAAAAAGTGTCGACATTTTTAATTCCTTGAAAACGATGAATTATTGAGCTTCAGCAGCGGCAATGATAGCAAAGAAAGAGTCTGATTTCAAGGCGGCACCACCAATGAGACCCCCATCAATGTCCTTCTGACCGAGAAGACCTTTTGCATTGTCTGGTTTCATGGATCCACCGTATTGAATACGAACGGCTTCAGAAACAGACTCGCCATAAATGTTTTTCATTACAGAACGTACAAAAGCTTGAGTATCTTGAGCTTGTTCATCGGTAGCGACAACGCCTGTACCAATAGCCCATACAGGTTCGTATGCAATGACTGTCTTAAGAGCGTCATCAGCAGAAAGGTCTTGATAAGCACCTTTGATTTGAGTTGTTAAGACGTTTTCTAATATGCCACCGTTTCTTTCTTCTAATGTTTCACCAATGCAGATGATTGGTTTTAGACCAGCACTTAAGGTCTTCTTTACTTTTAAGTTCACAGTTTCTTCTGTTTCATGAAAATACTGACGTTGTTCAGAGTGACCAATAATCACATATTCAGCACCAATTTCTTTAACCATGTCAATGGAAACTTTACCAGTAAAGGCTCCTTGGTCTTTCCAATGGATATCTTGAACAGCTAATTTTACGTTCGTTCCTTTAACCACATCAGCTACTTTTGCGGCAGCAAGATAAGTAGGGGCTATAACAACTTCTGTATTTTTCACATCTTTTACAGCTTCAACGATTTGCTTTGCTAAAGTAACACTTTCAGAAACTGTTTTATTCATTTTCCAATTGCCGGCGATAATATACTGACGCATTGAGAACTCCTTCAGGAGGTTTAAGGTTCAACTTTACGAGTGCAAAGTTAGAAAAAAACACCGCCTATGCTAGACGGTGTTTTAAAGAATTTAATTGTTTTGATAAGAAGTTAAAAAGAACTTCTAAAAAAACGCAAAATTAGTAGTTAGAATAGGATTTTGAGGTTGGTGCAGGGGAGCCACCATAGCGGTCTCCTTCAATGGACTCTAAAACGAGCTCATTTTCGTATCCTTTTAGACGAGCTTGTTCTGGATTTTTCCAAAGTAAACGAGTGATTAGCTTGCCTTCACGAGTATAATACTCCCAAATGCGCCCATCATTTGTTTCTCTATCGGGAGGACCCCATAGTAAATTGACCATGTCGTTAGTCATTCCTTCTTCAATATATCCTTGCTTAAAAACATCTTTTAGACGTTTATCAATCCCCATGCTTTCCTTAATGGCAAAGTACTCGCGTTCATATTCTTTTCTGCCTTCTCCGCGCTCAATTAAGATCGGCGACGAATATCTGTTTGCGCAACCGAAAAACACTAAGCTACAAAGCCCCAGTAGAATCCATTTAGTCATCTTCATAATCTCTCCTTAAAGGCGTAAAGATATAGGGAAAATAAGAATTTATAATGAAAGTAGTATGATAATTTTATAATTTATTCGCAAATATAACAATAAAAATAAAATGTTAAAGAAAACTTTACTTCTAACTTTCTTGATATGCCCTTCTCTTTGGTCGTTTACTTATGATCAGCACGGCATTTTAGGCCTTGACTATGGTCCTAACATTTCCTGGACATTTGCGGGTAACACTCCCATTTCTTTTGGTCAGTGGTTACCTCAATTCACTGGTTCCTTGGACTATAATTGGATAGAGCCTCTTGGAGAACGTCTTCCTTATGGTGAAGAAATTGGTTTTAGAGAAGCTTTTTTAAGACTTCAAGCATCAATACAAACTTCTCCTTTTTATGGCGGGTTTATGGTTGGAATGGGCCTTCGTCCTTTTAAGACCAATCCTCAAGTGGAAGTCCGTTTTTTATATCAAAGTACGATATACTACAATTCTAACATAGAGATGGTATTAGCTGATTCTACTGGCGGTGGTTCAATTTCGGACTCTTGGAATGCAGATTATGTCTTAGATCATGTATGGAGTCAAGAATTTTCAAGAGTTGATTTTTCACAGAATTTTAACGTTTGGGTCGATTTTGATTTTGCATTTAGAAGTGGATCGATTATGGGTTTAGGTGGGCATTTTACACTGACCGATATTCAGACGAAACATGATAATAAAAGTTATGATTATGAACGAAATCTTCCTGTTTTTAGTCGAGACTACATTTTTGAATTAATCTTTTTCCACCATATTCATTTAAGCGATAAATGGAACTTTGTCTATTATTTGAATGGCTATCAAACTGGTTTTTTAAGAAATGATGATGGAACTATTTTAAAAGAATCATTGAGTTATGGTAAAATCATGGCAGGAATAAATTTCCAATCAGAAAATAAACTTCGCTCTTTTACTGTGACTCCTGGATTTTGGTTCCGCCCTAAAAAAGGGCAATATAATGGAACTTTATTGCAGCAGTTCCTTATCCATTTGCAATATCAAGGGCATTTTTCTTTTCCTTTCCGTTCTAGGAAGTAAAAGAGAATTTATTCTTCCGTTTTTAGATTGAACATTTTTTAGTAAGGGATCCATCGGTATCTTGGATTCAATTGGATATGCAGAACGAATCCATAAAGAGCCTGTACTTTCAGGACTATTAATATCTAAGATTGCTGGCAATAAGGCATCATTAAAGTTTTTCCAAGAATGAATGGTAACGTCTCGAGATAAGCCTCTGTTTCCACGCATTCTGATCTTTGTTGGTGACGTTTCGCTATTGAGAACTAAAGAATACCACGTCTGAGAGTAGGCCGTTGCAAAAATAAAATTAGCCTTGGCACTTGAGTCTTGACAAAAGAAAGAACCATTCGCTAGTAGATCTAAATCATCCCAATGAATAGGAGTGTTCCCTATTTTTTCTTTTAGATGATGAGTAGCCATTTGGCGCTTTACGTTTTCTGGTTGAATCCATAGGACTCGGTAGTCATTAGTAGAAATAAATAGAAATGATCTTTTACCAGAAAGATAAACATAAAAGGAGTCTGGGGCTTGTTCGTGATGTCTCCAAGAAACATCTATATGGGATCGGCTTTTTTCACTATTAATAAAACGTCCCTCGAAATTAATTAGAAAAGATTTTTCTACTAGTGATTGATAACAAATATCTTGAGCAAAGATTTGTCCCATAAAAACAAAAAGCAAGAATAAAGAAAAAAAGCGCATAGTTACCAATTTATATAATAGACTTCGTCTTAATAATAATAAAAATAGTAACTATGGCTTATAGGAATCACTCATGGAAGTTGGTACATGGCTAAACCAAACTTTTGAGATATCCCGTTTTATTCTTCTGTACTTGAAGAGTTTTCGGATTCAACAGAAAGAGCGTCATCTGCTCCAAGACTAAATAATTGAACATCCTTCATATTTTCGCGAATTTGGATTTCTAATTTTGCCGTAATATCAGGATTGTTCTTTAGGAATAATCGAGCATTTTCTCTACCTTGGCCGATGCGTTCACTGTTGTAAGAGAACCAAGAGCCACTTTTTTCTATCAGTTCAAGTTCAACCGCAAGATCAAGTATAGATGCTTCTCTTGAAATACCTTGGCCATATAGAATATCAAATTCACATTGTAAGAATGGAGCGGCTACTTTGTTTTTTACCACTTTAATTCTGGTTCTATTTCCAATGACGTCTTCGCCATTTTTAATTGCTGCGATACGGCGAATATCAATGCGTTGAGTCGCATAGAATTTAAGAGCATTACCACCAGTAGTTGTTTCTGGGTTACCAAACATAACACCGATTTTCATTCTAAGCTGATTAATGAAGAGTAGACAAGTGTTAGATTTAGATAAGATCCCCGTGAGCTTTCTGAGTGCTTGAGACATAAGCCTTGCTTGTAAGCCCATGTGGCTATCGCCCATTTCACCATTGATTTCTGCTTGAGGTACAAGAGCTGCGACGGAGTCTACAACAATAATATCAACTGCTCCTGAACGAACCAGAGTTTCTGCTATATCTAAAGCTTGTTCTCCTGTATCTGGTTGAGAAACGAGAAGCTCCTCGATTTTGACGCCTAATTTACGAGCGTAAGTGGCATCAAAAGCATGTTCTGCATCAATAAAAGCAGCGACGCCTCCAAGTTTTTGAGCTTCAGCAATAGCATGAAGAGTGAGTGTTGTTTTTCCAGAAGATTCAGGCCCGTAGATTTCAATAATACGACCTCTTGGAAAACCCCCTACACCTAGAGCCATATCTAACTGAATGCAGCCGCTTGGAATTACGGGAATATCTTGAATAGGCTGACTTCCTAAAGTCATAATAGAGCCTTTTCCGTAATTTTTTTCAATTTGTGCAATTGCAGCCTCTACGGCTTTTGCCCTTTCGTTCTTAGGTGAGGTTGCTTCAGCTGCTGTTTTCTTTGCCATATTTTTCTCCGATTGTTCTTTTGCTCTGATTAGGAGCGATTGTTTATTAATATAATAATTACTGCACTTTCGAGCAAGTGTTTTTTTGTTCAAGTATTGAAAGTCGTAAACGATTCAATACTTTATAAACGCTTTTCATTTGGATTTCTCCGCGGTTTCCTAAAAAAATTTCAGAAAAAGCAATTTTTTGTTGTTTTGAGGCAATGGCCATCCAAACTAAGCCTACAGGTTTCTCTTTTGTGCCTCCAGTTGGCCCTGCAATTCCAGAAGTGGCGATTCCCCAGTCACAATTTAAGACGTTAAGAGTGTGCTCTGCCATAGATAAAACAGTGGCTTCACTGACGGCGCCTTCTGTTTTAAGGATTTCTTCTGGGACATGAAGTATTTTTGTTTTTATTTCATTTTGATAAGCGACCACTCCTCCCTTAAAAACAAGAGAAGATCCAGATTCTTTCACTATTTCAGAGGCAAGTAAGCCACCAGTACAGGATTCTGCAACTCCAAGAAATTGATTTTTCTCTTTTAAAAGAGTCATAATGACTTGAATTAAATTTTCTCCATTATCAGAAATAAGAATTTGGTCTGCTTTGTCTCCGAGAGAATTCACAAATTGGTCTCTTGCTTTGGTAAGAGCTTCTTTTGATTTAGATGTGTAAAGGCGAAATAGTAAGCAGTCTATCATAGGAAGGCTACTCCAATAAACGCCATTTTCAAATTCAAATGTCCTAAGTAGTGCTTCCAAAGCCGATTCAGAAAGCCCAAATAAGCGTAAATCTTGATGATACCAAGTTGTGGTACTTATAGATTGGAGCCAAGGGACTAAATGAACTTGAAACATTTTTTTCATTTCAGATGGGACTCCTGGTAAACAGAATAAATGCAGGTCTCCTTCGTCTATTTGAAAACCTGGAGCACTTCCGACTGGATTTTCTAAAATGATCGATCCTTCTGGGAAACAAGCTTGAATATGATTCGTTTCTATATAGGTTAAGTTCCTTTTTTGAAACCAAGCTTTAATTTTTTCTTCACAATTAACGTTATAAACTAGCGGTTTTCCAAATGTTTCAGCGATCAATTCTCGTGTTTTATCGTCTGCAGTGGGGCCAAGTCCGCCAGTAATAATGACTATGGAAACGTTTGCTTCTTTTAACATTTTAAATGTCTTATTCCAATAAGAGGCATCATCTGGTAGAGCTAGGTGATAAGCGATCTTAAAACCTAATTGACGGCATTCATTGGATAGCCAGTGAGCGTTTGTATTTAAGGTGAACCCTTGGGTGAGTTCTGTACCGATAGAGATGAGTGCGACTTCTGGTGTTGACATTGTATTTCCTTATTTCTAAAACTAGAATAGATTTTTGACAGTTTTTGTCAAAACGAAGAAAAACGCCATTTTCGAGAGAAAGGGCTTGTAAAAGATAGGTAAGCATGATTAAACGGACTTTATTTTTTATCTTTATCTTCCAATGGATTTAATTCTTAAATGGCTTGTTGCTGTTTTTTTGTCTTTATCGATGTTTATCGGTCTGGCATTTGCAGATGATTCTCCTCTAGTTCGAGGGAAAACAGGGATAGAGGCTTTAGATACTTTAGCAACTTATGAATGGGACGTTCCTACTAAGCGTAACTCTCTTCCCTTAACGTTGCTTTCGGGAATTTTACCTGGTGGAGCTCAGATTTATTCGGAGCATTATATTCGCGGAGGCTTTTTAGTTGGGATTGAAATTGCCTTAGTCTATGAAGTGTTTATTAATAAATCTTTTCAGCAAGATAGACGATTTAAGCTAGCTCGTCCGTTACAAGATTCTGTTGCTTTTTATAATAATCTAATTCGAAATACGTCTGATATAGATACGATATCTTCTTTACACTTGAAGCGATTAGGCTTTATCAATAATATCAAGCGAATCAGTGATAAAAAAATGGAAGAGGAAGATTTGCGTAAAGCAGAGTTCGCGTGGCTTGTAGGCTTACACCTCTATGGTTTTGTGGATGGATTTGGTATTTGGTGGAATAACCAACACCGAAATATGGAATTAAAGTCTTCAAAGAAAGCGGTCTTACTTGCTTTGATCCCTGGTCTAGGTCAAATGTATAATGAGGAGTTTGGCAAAGCGGGTTTGCTTTATATGGGTTTAACAGGAGCTTTCGCGAGTATTCACACAAGTCAAAAAGTGGTGGAGTATTATTTAGAAAGACGAAGAATCATAACTGCTGAAGCAGCGTCTTCTACCGAGATAGAATACCTGACAGAGAGAATTACGTATTATCGTAAAAATCGAAATCAGTATATTTGGGGAGCAGCGTTAATTTATCTGTATTCTATTGGCGATGCTTTTGTAGATGCTATGATGAGCGATTTTGATAACCCCGTTCATTTTGCCATTTTACCAAATTTTAAGGGTGGCTTGCAAGCGGCTTTTTTATTGGACTTTTAAGGGAACCTTCTAATTAATCAACGCCTAAAGGGGGTTGAGGTAATCCTTGATGAATGGTATCAAAACGTCCTTGAATACGGCCATTCTTGTCTGCTTCAAATTCAAAACGAGTTACCATAGAATACCCGAATTTCCCTTCTATGAAGTCATTTTCTGGAACACCACAAAAGGTATGTTGTAAAGAAGCAATGACACCAGCGTGAGTCACCCAGGCAATTTCTCCCATATCCATAGAACTTTCGATGGCTTTTGAAACACGTATATCTACATCTCGAAATGATTCGCCATTCCCTGGGAAACGATAACCTCTTAGATCTGCTTTCCATGAGTCCATTTCATGGCTTGGAACATCTACGAGCCGTACATTTTCCCAGTGGCCAAAAAAGAGTTCGATAATATCTTCATTAATTTCAAAAGGGATACTTAAATGTTCGCTGACTTTTTCTGCAAGTCGCTTGCACCTTAGAAGGGGGCTTGAGAAAAGTCGATTGATTTTTGCTGTTTTTAGTGCTTCTAATGCAGGGGGGTATTCAGTTTCAAAAGAGGGAGATACATCGAAATCAGTTCTACCATAACAAACTTGATTAATATTAAGAGGCTTTGTGTGTCTAATAGTCCATAAAATCATAAAAACAGCATAAAAAAAGACGTTAAATACGCCTAAGTAGAAAAAAAGGGGTGAGGAATGTAAAAAAAGTCCTAGACTACCTGCAGCACATAAAAATTCACAAGTCCGTTGCTGCTTTCGCCCTGGCGAGTTGCCCGCAAATAGTCATTGCGCAGGGTCTAGGAAAAAAGAATATAGCAATATAATTCTTTTTTTCATTTTTTATTTGTAAAAAAAAATGAGGATATAAAAATAGAACCGTTTGTAGTAAAAAAAACACAATACCATAATAAGAATGTAAGTCTATCATGCTCAATCATTTGCACTTTTTTTTTTAGAACTATGCAAAAAGGAGCAACAACCATCATCTTTTTTTGGATTTTTTTCAAAAAAAGCAATCATTAGTTGTATTTTTTAATGTATTTATCTACATTTAATCATGTAAAAATTATTTTACATCAATAAAACGCCCTATGACTAGTAATTTCTTTGAACTTAATATGTTTTTTTCTATTTATTCCGTTGTTGTTATTCTAGGTTAGAATATTGTGTGTGTTTTTTTCTTGGGGGATTATCTTATGTTTATGAAAAAAATGGAGCAGATAATAAAAATCGGAAGCGTCCTATGTCTATTCTTCGCGGCATCG